>CAJUGG010000063.1 GCA_910585995.1 uncultured Lachnospiraceae bacterium | reverse complement strand
TGCAAAAAACAGCAGTCGGTTACATATCTTGTATTTTCAACAGAAGATACGGAGCTGGTTGGATATTTTGCGCTCACTATCAAGCCGATTACCATAAATGCGGAACCATTCAGTAATACCATAAAAAGGAAACTGTCAAGAGTAAGCACATTGAATGAACAAGATCAGACCTATAATCTTGCAGCGTACCTGATCGCTCAGCTTGGGAAAAATTATAATAACGGCGCAAATAAATGCATTTCAGGTAAAGAATTGTTGGGACTTACAATACGACAGATACAGCAGTTACAGTATTTAGCAGGTGGCATGGTTATCTTTTTGGAGGCAGCGGATGAGGAAAGGCTTTTGTCTTTCTATCATGAAAATGGTTTGCTTGAACTCCCGCTGAAACAGGTAAGCATCCCGTGTCCGCTTTGGTTATAAATATATCGCAGGCAGTACATACATCCCGATCAGGGTGTACAACAATAGATGCACCGGATAGAACCAGTAGAAGAACCATTTGGGCTGCCGGCCGCGGATGCCGTTGTAGAAAAAAATCAGTAAAAATGCCAGTACGGCGGTATGTTCCCATGCACAGCATATGGCTCCTGTGATGCACTGTAAGGGCCGCCATCTGCGTAAAACGTACAGTACCACAATTAACAACACACCAAATGCGCCATAGTCCACATGCAAAAGCTCTGCCAGAGCGGCTCCGGCTGCTGCGGCTGCAATCTGAATAAGCAGTATCTGTTCATATCTGTGCATCACACACAAAGTTAAAATTCCTAACAGCAGCGTAAAATATACATTCTGATGAGACCAGTAAAACGGCATGATATGCAGCGCCAGGTCAAAGGGAATCTCGCTGAGCAGCGCAAAGATCCCCAGGCTTATGGCATATTTTTTGATGTTTCTGGTATGGACAAAGCCCTCCACCAAGAGGAAGCAGAACATGGGAAAGGCCAGTCTGCCGATGTTTCGAAGCAGCAGGTCAAACTGATAGATCTCATGCCATTTTTCAGCAAATCTGTCTCCCAAGGGAGAGCCGCCCCATGCGTTTAATACATAGGCTTCCAGTATCACTGCCCCCAGATGGTCGATGGCCATGATCGCTATAGCCATCCATTTGAGCGCGGCTCCGTTGAGTCTGAATTTAGTCATCATATTTCTGAGCGATTTCACCTTGTTTTTTGTAGATTGCATGCGCCGGCACTACTCCTCTGACAGAAGAGAGCGGATAGATGTTGGAGGCCCTGCCGACAACCGTTCCGGGATTTAGGATGGAGCCGCAGCCGACTTCCACGTTGTCTCCCACCATTGCGCCGAATTTTTTGATGCCGGTCTTGATATCGCCCTCCGGGGTGTGTACCTTTACCAGTTTTTTGTCGGATTTTACGTTGGAGGTGATGGAGCCGGCTCCCATATGGGCCTTGTAGCCTAAGATGGAATCGCCCACATAATTATAGTGCGGCACCTGTACTTTGTTAAATAATACTACATTTTTCAGCTCCGTCGAATTGCCGACCACAGCCCCCTCGCCTACGATCGCATTGCCGCGGATAAACGCACAGTGGCGCACCTCTGCCTCTTTGCCGATGATGGCAGGGCCGTGGATATAGGCGCTGTCAAATACCTTGGCAGACTTGGCAATCCATACATCCTCTCCCACTTTATCATATTCGTCTTCGCTAAGGCTTGCCCCAAGCTCCAGGATAAACGCTCCAATCTTAGGAAGCGCCTCCCAAGGATAAGTAAGCCCCTCAAACAACTTTGCTGCTATCGTCTCTTGTAAATCATATAAATCCTGAATCTTAATCTCACTCACAAACTTGATCTCCTTATTAAAATTATTGTTTTTTTTGTGTTTTTGGTGTTTTCTTATAATATGCTGCCACCGCATCAAAGTATGGTCTCATGGCATAATGTTGCCGGCTTTTCAATACTTGTTCGGTGCGGCTTCTCACAAAGTGTTCGAGTTTTCCCATATATTCTTCGGATGTGATCTCTCCATTGGCCACATAGGTCAGACCTTTCTCCCAACTGGCAGTCAGTTCCGGGTTTAAAAGGGATCGGATCGATACCTGGACCACATCAAAGATATTTTCCCCTAAAAGCGTCGGTGTAATAACTTGTGTTTTTTTATTTAACTCTATGTATTTGATATTCACCAGCTTTTTTAAGATCTCTGCCCTGGTAGCACTTGTGCCAATACCGCTGCCTTTGATCTGCGCCCGCAGTTCTTCATCCTCGATCAACTGTCCTGCATTTTCCATAGCCAGTATCATAGAACCAGAGTTATAGCGCTTCGGCGGGGAGGTCTCTCCTTCTTTGATCTTAATGTCTTTGACCGGAAGCTTCATCCCTTTTTTCAGCTTTTTCAGCTCCTCGGACAAGTCTGCGCCCACATCCTGCTCTTCTTCCTTTTCTTTTTTGTTGTCCGACACATTAGGGGTCACTTTCAGATATCCCTCCTCTAACAGTGTGCGGAAACTGGCAAAGAAGCGCTCTTTCTCCATCTGCGTCACAACCGCCGTTTTCTGATAGACTGCCGGCGGATAAAAGATACTTAAGAAGCGCCGTACGATCAGCTCATAGACTTTCTGAGCCACCGGTGAGAGTCCTTTTAGCACTCCTAGTCCCTGCCCGGTGGGGATGATCGCATAGTGGTCTGTGATCTGCTTGTCGTTGGTATAGCGGGTCTTCTCGATCCCCTTTTGGCTGCCTTTTGTCAGGATCTCCTGAGCAAAGGGAGCCGCGACCGGATACTGACGAAGTCCTCCCAGGTTTTTGTGGATCTCCTTGGCTACTGCGGTGGACAATACCCTGGCATCGGTCCTTGGATAAGTCACCAGCTTCTTCTCATACAACTCCTGCGTCACCTTCAAAGTCTCGTCCGGGCTGATCTTAAATCGTTTTGAACATTCGTTCTGCAACTCTGCCAGATTGAAAAGAAGCGGCGCATAACGAGTCTCTTTTTTGCGCTCCACAGACACCACCAATGCCTCCTGCGGTGTAATCGCCTTTAACTTTTGTATCAGAGCCTTCGCATCCTCTTCTTTCTTAAAACCATTTTCCTTATAGAGAAGCGGCGACTGAAAATACGCACTTCCCTCGACAGCTCTCCACTCTCCGTCAAATGGTTTTCCAAAAAGTTCCTGTGTCAGAAGCACCCGGTAAAAAGGTGTCTTGACGAAACACCGGATCTCCCGCTCTCTGCGCACCACCATCCCCAGCACGCATGTCATCACCCGTCCCACAGAGATCACCGTATGATTGGTATTTTGAAAACTGGACACAGCCCGTCCATACTGCAGCGTCAAAAGTCTGGAGAAATTAATCCCCATCAGATAGTCTTCCTTGGCCCTAAGATACGCCGAATCTGACAGATGATCGTATTCTGAGAGATCTTTTGCCTCCTGAATCCCCCGCAGAATCTCCTCTTCTGTCTGAGAATCAATCCAGACCCGAAGCCTCTTCTTTCCCTTCACGCCTGCCATCTGCTCCACCAGCCGGTAGATATACTCCCCCTCCCGTCCGGAGTCTGTGCACACATAGATACAGGTCACATCCTTTCGATTCAAGAGCTTGCTGACGATGCCATATTGCTTTTTGACACCGTCGATCACCTCATATTTCCACTCCTTAGGGAGAAAAGGCAAGGTCTCTAAGGACCATCTCTTATACCGCTCATCATAGGCCTCCGGATAACTCATGGTCACTAGATGTCCCACACACCAGGTGACAATCGCCTGCTCCGACTCCAGATAACCATCCTGTTTTTTCATATTCAGTTTTAAAGCCTTTGCAAACTCCTGTGCAACACTGGGCTTTTCCGCGATGTACAAATCTTTACTCATAGTACTCCTTGTTCTAACATATGCCAAGGGGCCTTGCCAATCCTTGCCGCACCCTTTACATTTCTATCGTGAAAGTATATCATATTTATGGTATACTTGTCTACAAAGGAGATTATCATGACCATCGCCGGAGTTATCGCAGAATACAATCCATTTCATCAAGGACATGCGCTACATCTTGCCCGCACCCGCGCTCTGACAGGTGCGGATTATCTGATTGTCGTGATGAGCGGCAACTATGTACAGCGAGGAACTCCCGCTATGTTTGATAAATACACTCGTGCAAAGGCTGCTCTGATGCATGGAGCGGATCTGGTCTTAGAACTTCCGCCTTCTGTCTCCACTGCAAGCGCTGAATATTTTGCTTTTGGAGCAGTCTCTCTTCTAAACGATACCGGGATTGTCACAGACCTCTGTTTTGGCAGCGAATGTGGCGACCTTAAAAAACTTTGGAGCGCTGCTGCTTTTTTGGCAGACGAATCCGAGACTTATAAGACCTGCCTTCGCAGACTTCTAAGAGAAGGCTGTTCCTATCCCAAAGCCCGTACAAAGGCTATGGAACAATGTGGCAAAACTGTGCCCGCCGAACTGCTCTTAGAACCCAACAACCTGCTTGGCATCGAATACTTAAAAGCATTATCCCGCTCCCACAGTACAATCCGCCCACATACCATCCAGCGCTTCGGAGCACATTACCATATGCAGACACTGCTGAAAGAAGGTCCTGCCTCTGCCAGCGGCATCCGTTCCATGCTGTTAGAGCAGCATGGTGTCTTTACCCCTGAGATCCTCTCCCAGCTTCCCTCCGGCGAGATCTACCAGGCATACCATGGAAAGCCTCCCCTGACAGAGGATCTGTTCTCTCTGCTGCTGTTAGAGCGGCTTCGCCGCACTCCTGACGAAGCATTTTACCGCTATTTTGATGTGACCGAAGCACTGTCCAACCGGATTCACAACTGTCTGGACGCATTTACCTCCTTTTCCCAGTTTACAGATCTTTTAAAGACCAGGCAGCTCACAAGAACAGCGGTCAGTCGTGCACTTCTCCATATCCTTTTAGAGATTTTTTCCTATGAGCCTGCCAGCGTTTTGCGGGTATTGGGATTTCGACAAGAGGCCGCCGTCTTGCTGCAGGAGCTGTCTATGCACAGCAGCCTCCCTCTGGTTACAGATGCGTCTTCTCCTTCCCTCTCTTCCGGATGGCTCTTTGCAGACCGGCTCTATGATACTGTCCGTTCCTTTTTTCATCAGATCCCTTATCAGAAGGAAGGCTGCAGAAAAATGTTAGTTTTATAATCTTTGGAGGTAACATTTGAGAAAATATATCTGGAAACTATTTACACACTTTGTAAATCTCATTTCCCATACCCATACCTTTCACGCCCATTTCAGTCTGTTATTTACCATAGGAACCACCATTGCAGCGACCCTTCTTACGTACCTGTATCACAAGATCAATCCTTCCGGGGCCGCCAATATCGGACTGATCTACATTCTGACCATTATGCTGATCTCCTACCACACCGACAAATACCGCTATGGCATCCTGGCCGCTATTATCAGTGTTTTTTGTATTAACTATCTGTATACGTATCCTTTCTATGAATTTAATTTTACCATGACCGGATATCCGATCACATTTTTAGTGATGTATATGATCTCGATCCTCTCCAGCGCCACCACCTTTCATATGAAAGACCAGGCGCGCAAGATTCAGGAGGATGAGAAGCTGATTATGGAAGCGGAAAAAGAAAAGCTAAGAGCCAACTTATTAAGAGCCATCTCTCATGACCTGCGCACTCCGCTGACCAGCATGATTGGCGCAAGTTCCTCCTATCTGGAAAATGGCGATACGTTAGATCCCCAGGACAAGACAGATTTAGTACAGCAGATCTACGAAGATGCCAACTGGCTTTTGCATATGGTGGAAAATCTCTTATCTGTCACCCGCATCACCAGCAACGGAGTCAACGTACTGAAAAAATCTCCAGAAGTGATCGAAGAAGTCTTATTTGATGCTGTCAATACCATGCGAAAACGCTATCCTGAATTTCAGGTTCATGTATCGGTCCCGGAAGATCTTCTTGTGGCACCCATGGACCCGCTGCTGATCAAACAAGTAATCCTAAACCTTTTAGAAAATTCCTGGTTTCATTCCAATAGTAAGAAACCAGCAAACTGTTATCTAAGCAGCGACGAACAGCAGATCTATGTCCATGTGCGGGATTATGGAAACGGGATCCCCAAGGATAAACTAGAATATATATTCGATGCTGTTCCATCCGCACCTTCCTCTGCCACAGACAGCAGAAAGGGGATGGGGATCGGTCTGTCCATCTGCAAAGCGATTATCCGGGCACACAATGGAGAGATCGCGGTTTGCAATCATACAGAAGGAACAGAATTTTATTTTTCACTGCCCAAGGAGGGGATGCATTTTGAACAAAATGATTAAGATACTGGTGATTGAAGACGAGAAACATATCCGAACATTTATCACTTCTGTACTGACCACACAACAATATCAGGTAATTCCGGCAGTCACCGGGCGGGAAGGACTGTCCCAGGCTGCGTCCCAGTGTCCAAACCTTATTCTTTTAGACCTCGGCCTTCCGGATATGGACGGTATGGAGATCATCACACAGATACGCAAATGGAGCAGTGTCCCCATCATCGTCATCTCGGCGCGTATTCAGGAAGATGACAAAGTGTCCGCATTGGATGCAGGGGCAGACGACTATATCACCAAACCTTTTGGCAATTCAGAACTGTTAGCCAGGATTCGCACCGCCCTTCGGCACAGCAACCGGCTGCGGGGTCCTCTGGCCAACCGCCCTTATCGCTCTGGCGGACTAATCATTGACTTTGAGAAACATCTGGTTGCCCGTGACGGACAGGAGATCCATCTAACACAGAACGAATTTAAGATCGTCTCTTTACTGGCAAAAAACAACGGCCGCGTGCTGCTCTACGATCAACTGATTGAACATATCTGGGGACCTTATTCCGAAAATGACAATACGATTCTTCGGGTCAATATGGCCAATATCCGCCGCAAATTAGAACCCAATCCGGCTGAACCCATCTATATCTTTACCGAGATCGGCGTCGGATATCGGATGGCGGAGGAAGACCCCACCTGACAGACAGGCAAAAAATCCCCCAAGGGAAACAGGATGTTCAGGAACCTGCGCCCTTGGGGAATTTTTGTACGTTCTGCCAGATGTGCCATTCTCATGCGAAATATTTATGGAGGCTTACGCACGAACATCTGACTCTATCTTGTGCATCACTGCTTGAGATTCATCACTCACGCTGGCATAAAAAGAGATGCCAAAAGCCGCCTTAACCCACAAGCCGACAAATCATAAGACAGAACGCGCCATTTCATTCTGTCTGCTGGATGTTAGCCTTGCTCGGAAGCTCATCTCATATGTCAAGCAGGTTTCCTGGCTTACGGATCAAACATCTGACTTCCCCTTCTCACATGTCTCACTGGGTTATGCAATGGGATCTTGAAGACAGACTCTCCGAATACAGTGACCGGATCGTTCAGGATTCTCACCTGATTCCCTCTTCGTACTTATATACGCACTTGACACAGCACTCGCTGCACGATATCTATTATAGCGCTTGCAGATGGTGTTGTCAACTGCTTTCCAAACGAAACATGTGTTCTTTACTATGCCATTTCCGCCTCCATGATCTTCCCTGCTTTTATCTGGTAGATCTGGTCACAGTTTTTCAGGGTGCTTATTCTGTGGGCGATCATCAAAAGCATACAGGTTCCCCTAAGTCCTTCCACCGCCTCCATCACGGCCTGTTCGGTCTCGGTATCGAGTGCGGAAGTGGCTTCATCCAGGACTAAGATCTTTGGCTCCTGATACAATGCTCTGGCAATCCCGATCCTCTGTCTCTGACCGCCGGATAAGCGCACGCCGGACTCTCCGATCGTGGTGTCTAAGCCGTCTTTTAACTGCTCCACAAACGTAAGAAGCTGCGCTGCCTGCAATGCCTTTCGCACTTTCTTTTCATCGATCTGTGAATCCGGTATACCAAAGGCTATATTTCTCCTGATGGTATCATCTGCCAGGTAGATTTGCTGTGGGATATAGCCGATCTGACGACCCCAGTCTGCCGGATATTCCCGGATGTCATGTGCCCCATAACAGATCTTCCCGCTGTCCGGCTGCAAAAGCCCTAACAGCAGATCCATAAATGTCGTCTTTCCCGCCCCGGAGCTTCCAACAAATCCAACGGACGCTTTTACCGAAAGCTCCAGGTTCACATCCGTAAGCACCTGTCTGTCACTGCCCGGATATCCATAGGACACATGCTCAAATCGTATCGCATCTGCATCGGGAAGCCGGTTTGTCATTTTTTTCACAGGTCCTTCTGCCTCTTTCAGATCTTCATAGATGCGGTCAATCGAGACTTTCTGGAACAACATCCTGCTTAAGAGCTGATTCACCTGATTGATGGACGGCAGCAGACGAAACGCTGCCACGGCAAAGACCGAGAGCTGCGGGATCAGCTCCTCGATACGCGCACCCGCATATAATTTCCACAAGACCGTTCCCAATACGCCACAGACACATACCGTCTCAATCAGATATTTGGGCGCCTGCTGAAAGATTTGGCTTCTCTTCAGGCTGGAGGCATACCGCCTGCCATTTTCCACATAAGCCTGTACAAAATAATCCTCCCGCGCTAAGACCTTGATCTCCTTGATCCCGCCCATCGCCTGATTGACCGCCTGGATCATCTTCCCATTATAGGTCTGATTCTGCCTGCCATAACGCTGCGTACGCCCCCGCATAAACTGAAAATAGATCAAAGAACACATCCCTAAAAGAAACACCACCACCAATGTAATCACCGGGTCCATACAGACCAAAAAGACAATCAGCATACCAATCATCAACAGATTGGAAAACAGATCAATCCCATCCATCAGCAGTTCATACAGGTTGTTCACATCCGCTGTCACACTGCGCAGCACTTCCGAAGAATTTTTTTGCAGATGAAATGGATACGGCTTTTTCATATAGCTGCCCATCAGCCTGCCGGAAAGTTCCAGACGATTGTTAAAAATAAAACGAAACTGCACATATTTCATAAACAGAAGATACACATTTTTCACCACATAGACCACAATCAGCAAGGCCCCGGTCAAAAACAGCAGTTCTCTCCTGGAACCAACTCCCAAGAACTCCTCAAGAACCATCATCTCTTCTCCATACTCCCCCTCCGGCTCCATCACCAGCTGGACAAAAGGCAGGATCAAAGACACCCCCATAAATTCCAGCAGAGAGCCAACGAACAAGATGCCAGCCAGTATGATAAATTTTAATTTTTGTTTTCTGGAAAAGATCACTCGGATTTTGTAGAACATACTTGTTTCCTCTTTTTATATTGCTGCAGTAATGTGTTGTACATATGTGCCCGATAGCGGTTGAAGACTTCCAGCGACAGACAGCCAAAGACTCCCGGCAAAAGAACCAAAAGCGCTGCTGCATCCGTCACACGCAGGCAGAAGATCCCCCACAAAAAAGCAGCTCCCAAGTACAAAAAAAGTCTGACCGGATACCAGATTCGCGCTGCTCTCTTAGGTCCAAATACCAGTCTCTGCAATCCTATACTTCCCAAAGAAAATAAAAACAATCCCCATAAAAGCTCCGGTGTAAACAAAAACCGCCGGCCGGACAACTCATATACACAGAGGTACAAAATCGTTACAAAAGTATATAAATAGGCAGTATAGACCGCTATTGGCTTGAAAAATCGATATAATTTTATCATTCTCTTCATTATAAACACCCTAATTTTTCTTTGATCACTCTTGCATACTGTCTGGACACGTTCAGGCGTTCCCCGTTGCTCATCGTCACCTGCATCGTCCCGCCAAATTCCGGCTTCAGCGACTCAATCTGGTTAAAATTAATAATCAATGACTTCGACGCCCGGAAAAAATCACAGCTCTCTAACCGCTCCTCCAGCTCATACAGTCTTAGCGGCGTCTCATACACCTCCTGCCCGGTATACAAAAAGGTCTTTTTCTCCACCGTATCAATATATAAAATCTGGTTTACATCCAGAAGGTACGTCCTCTGGTTCTTATGCCCCGTCAGCTTCTTATCCGTCATCCGCAGCATCTCCAGCAAGCGTATCACTGCATCGTTTGTCTGCCTGCATCTTATGGTGATCTCCAGATCCTCTGCCGAAGCATCTTCCTCTATCCGAATCCGCAACCGCCCATCCCTCCTCCCCTCTTTTGGGACAGTATAGACCACATTGCCCCCTGCTGCAATCCCTTTTGGACTAACCTGCCAAAATCGGGGACTAAGTGGATGATTTTCCTGTTTATGCGCAAAAAAACTGCCGGGCACGATTCTCCCGGCAGTCCATAAAGTTACTCTTCTGTATCTGATTCCTCCAGATCTTCAAACATCTCCTGCACATCTTTGGGGATCTCGACATCCAGCTCTTCCATCTCTGCATCATCCTCGATATCCCGGATCTCATCCACACCCAACAGGATACACTGAAGCGCTTTTTTCGGCTCTTTTCGATACCAGTCCATAAACAGCATCGCAGCGATGGGATTCATATGATAGGTATCGATCATCTTCTCCACCTCAAAAGGTTTTTGACACAGATTAGTGACAACACCATCCCGTACATATACCATAATGGCATCCCTGATATCCTCATCCGCATCATAAATATCGGCCAGTGTATGTTTGAGCACTGCTTTCTCATATCCTAATTCTTTCAATTTAGCCAGGATCAGGCTCTTCTGCGTATGTTTCTTCCTAAGATCTAAGATCGTTCCTGCTTTCATTTATGACCTCCTTAAGTTGTTGATAACCGATATAGCAAAATTACGAGCGTCTACTTCTAACGGCTGGTCAAAATACAACTTGGCGTTTTGACCAAATTTGGCATAGTTTTTCCAGTTCAGCCTCCAGATTGCCGCCGTCAGCTTATCGCGTTTATATCGCGACGGATAGCGGGCCGCCCGGAACTGATATGCATGCCGCAGTTCGTGAAAGACTGTATCGATCACTTCCATTGCCTCCTCCTCTGTCATAACTTCCTGGCACAAAGGCTCTTCGTTCAGTGCGATCACTTTTCCTTTTTCCGAATAGAATCCGCTTACATCGCCCAGATCTGCAAAAGCGATTCCTTCCAGCTCCACTCCCATCATGTCCGATGTCTCTGCGATCACATTTTCGATTGCCATCTTTCGCTCAGCCGGCAACAGCACCGCGAACTGATCAAAAGGTTCCCCGCCCAGCACTTCTTTTACAATCTCACAGGACTGCTGCTCCATCTGCATATCGATGATCTCAGGATGATCATACCCAACATCCAGCCGAAAGGTAATCGCATTCCAGGCGTCTCCAACAAATTCTTTGACGGTGTCTGTCACTTCCTTTACAGCGTTTCCCACCACACGAGCAGCAGAAGCAATCCCTTCTCCTAAGCGTGTCAAAAATCCCATCTTATTCCCCTCCTTCGCTGTATCTCTTCTTCAATGCCACTGCCATCGCAAGCGCCAGACAGTCATCATAATTTTTGTCTTGTTTGGCAGCGGCCAGTTTCTCCTCCAGTTTATTTTTATACCCTTTATTACCTCCTTTTTTTACCCAGTCAAACTCTCCTGTCTTTTGGTCAAATCGCTCATGAGAAATATCATACGCTCCCGCCATCGGCTTAGAAGCGCTCCGAAATGGATTCTCGTCCAGCAGCGAGAGCCAATAGCTGCACACCTGTTCCATATTTTCTCCATAGGTCTTAGTATTCTCTAACTCATGCACCAAAGCCTCCGTCACCTCTTCCAAAGTATAGTAGATGACCCGTCTGCTCGCTGCTAATGTCTTGTCATTATCTGAAAGTCTGGGAAAATGATCAATAAAGAGTGCCCGAAACGCACTTTTCACAGCCGCCGAGATATCCGCGCCTGTCAGAAATTTTTCTTTCTCTGCACAATAGGAAAGCACACTCCCTGCAATCTTCTGAGCGATTTTTTCAAAGGCAGCGCTCTTTTTTGCTTCCTCTAAGATATCCCGAAGCTCTGAAAATGCGTCCGCCTTCGCCGACAGATGCGAACAGATGATCTCCTTACACTCATCTGCCGCTGGCATAAATACATAAAATTTATCATCAAAGCGTTCTTTTCTTAAAAATTCGGGCGGCAGCCGGGAGACATCATTAGCGGTCGCAAAGACAAAACAGGGTTTTTTACGGTCCTGCATCCAGGTCAGAAAGGAATTAAAAATGCGCATCACCGACTGATTATTCTCCGAATCCCCGCCAACGCCTGCAAATGCTTTCTCCAATTCGTCAATCCAGAGGACGCAAGGAGAGATCGCCTCCGCAAGGTGGATGGCCCGCGCCACATTAGCCTCCGATTCTCCCAGATATTTGCCCATCAGACTGCCCATATCCATCTTCAAAAGAGGAATCCCCCAGATACGTGCCATATTTTTAGCCGTCAGGCTCTTGCCGCTTCCCGGTATGCCCGCCACTAAGATTCCTTTGGGGGCATCTTCCTGATGTGCTGCGCATACCGCAAAGTTGTGGAAAAATATCCGCTGTCTCTGTATCCATTCCAGCAGGAGGGTAAGCCCTGCCACCTCCTCACATTCCGGTTCCATCCACTCCAGTCCGCCGGTCTTTTTTAAAATCTGTTTTTTTGCCGCAACAATATGTTGCATCAATGCGTTTGCCCCATTCTCCAGAGGAAATTCCATCGTACTAAAAGCCAACTCGATCACATTGGCAATATCGCTTGCCCGAAATCCCCGAAATGCCTCTGCTAAATCGTTCATCAGAGGAACGGATAATTGAAAATAATCAATATCCATGCACTCTTTTAATACCTGTTCGATCAGTTCTTTAATCTCCTCCGTATCCGGGTAAGGCACATCCAGCAGATAAGAAAATTCCGACAGCCTCTTTGGGATCACGCCTCCCTGATTGTAAGCAAGAACAAGTGTTCTGTTTTTCCCCTGTACTTTGGCAAGACATAATTCATGAAGCGCATGAAACAGCATACTCTGCATTGGGTCCGCCGTCCTGTCGTCTCCAAACGTGCCAGGAAAATCATGTACAAACAAAAGATTAGGTTCTCTGGTATAGACTGCTTCTGTCAGCACCTGCAAAAGTTCCCCGCTCGTACTGCTGTTTTTCAGAGTCTTAGCCGACAGAGTCTCTCCAAATTCCCGGATGCATCTGCCCGATATCTCATACATATTGTTCTCGGCGCCAGACGCCGGTACGCGCTTTTTATGATGATAATTGCCCGCGATCTCGGCCACGTCCGCAAAACTCTCGCTTCTGACAAAGACAAGCGCTGTCCCGGCTGCATCTAGATCTGCTATTTTCTCACATATATGCCGAATTGATGTTCTCATCTTACTCCTTTCTCTGATCTCTTATTCGCTTTTCATAAAACCGGTGCTGTCCATCTGGATCGCTGTTGAACTGACACAATTTTTCAGTCTTTCGCCAACTCTTTCTAAAAGACAGGGCGCACTGCTCTCCAGTTTTACACTTTCAAAAGAAAGTTCCAGCTGCGACAGGTCGATGGATTCCTGATAACTGCACTCCAGACGAAGAGAAGGCTGTCCTAAGCCAATAAAATGAATCCCGCTCAGATCTCTGGGTCTGATCATATAGACCTCTCTCACATTGCACAGATAGATATCCGTCACCTTGGTATATCCATTCTCCACAGCCTCCCGAACGGTATCAAAAGCTTCTTCCAGATCTTCATTGCAGGTTGCAGTCGTATCCCAGTTGTGTCCATCTGCAAAAAGCTCTCTCTTTGAAGCATACCAGCTTGTCGTACGCAGTCTGTCCACTTTCAGCCGCACCGACCTGCCAGACGGCTCCATCCCCCCATCCCCTGTCTGTTCCTGCTTCCCGGAAGGCGTATACCCGCACAGCTTCTTAAGCGTCTCTTCCTCCTTTTCAATCCCGCGAAGAGAGAGCCAGCGGTCCATAGAACCCTCTCTGTATTTGTGCCACAGCTCCTGATAGAGAAGATCCTTGTCGTCGCTTTTATCAAACAGCGCGCGGACAGCATCCGCATCCTCCATACGCCGCCCTGACAAAAACAGATGTTTCATCCCACCTCTCCTTTCAGCACACGCAAAATCTCTTCTTCTCGCTCCTTTAGTCGCTGTTCCATGCTATGCCTGCACTCCAGATGCCTTTTCTCCAACAGCCATTTTGTCGCCTCCAATGCCATATATGCATAGATCCGATTCTGTGTTTCAAAAAAGGAATTTTTCCCCCGCGCCACCTCGTCAAACATCTGAATAAAGAACCAGTGGTACTCCTCTAACCAGTTCTCCTCTGGCCCGAAAAGCGACTGTTGATAACCATACTGATACAGCAGATCCTGAAAGGCCTCATTACACTGCTCCACCAGACGTGTATTGTACTGTTTCTGCAAGGTATGAAAATGGACAGACTGCCATTCTCTCATCGTGCCGATCCCTGTTGAATATCTTCCTCCCCCTGGATTTTTCCTGTAACGCTCAATAAAAAATACTACTTCTTTCACCATATGCTGAACAAAGCTCTCACAAAAATGATGTAGTCTGTCACCGATGACATCTGCTGCTATGTGATCAAATTCCTCTTCAAACTCTCGAATGTTTGTTCTGTTCTGATGCACAACAACGTTTTCTTTCTTTGATTCCCTTTGCGTATCCTGTGCAGCCTCTAAAGTTCTCTCTCTTTTGGACTTTTTCTGCCCATCCCCCTTTGCCTCAACCCGATTCAGCATCTCTTTGCCGTAATCAATCAGCCCTCTTCCAATCGACAGCTGCGGACAGTTGTCATAATCGATCTTACGATTGGGAAAATATATTCCTGCTGCGCGGCGCACAAAGTCCATCTGCGACACACTGCCCGCCAATATCAGTAGCGTATCCTGTGCATCTGCATACGCCGGATATCGCTTTTCAAGCGCTTCTAAATAATGCTCACTCCGCGAGATAAAAGAATCTCTGCCCAGATCTGCTTTCACCGATTCCGGGTAGTCCTGAAAATCTGGTACGATCTTTTCAAGCGGCATCGACAAAAGTTCTTCCATCATCGCAATCGACAACACGAGCCGAAAGACCTCTCCCTCGCCGCAGTCCACCTTTTCTTCCCATTTAAACCGTGTCCTCTTAGGCTTTAACCCCGGCAGTGTCATAGCCCGAAAATAAGTCTCTTTTAGTTTTCCCGCATGTGCATACAGCCACCTTTGAACCTGCTCATCCTCCTCATACCATCTCTGTACTTTCTGCATAAGCGGTACGTGATTTAATCCTTCCATACCATATTTCTCTGGCTGATACAGCGCGGCATGGACGATTGCCTGATCGAGAAAATGCGTCCCCAGCTCACAGCCGCCTGCTTTCCTGTTTCTGTCCTCTCCCTGTCCAGGCGGATAAAAATACGTATCATAAAGCGCATGAGAATCCCAGTTTACAAAAAGTACACCTTCGGACTGATTTTTTTCTGTCACAACCTGAAGCTCCTGGTGATAATACGAAAGAGCCGCGGTCGCCTCCTCACAGATCACGACCTGCTTCATCCCAGCTCTTTCCAAGATCCCCACATATCTCTCCCTGGCCTCTGCATCTGTTAAAAGCCAATGATCCGGGCAGCCGACCACCCAGACAGGCTCTCTTCCATAAAAATTACTGGTCGCCTCCCGGACCTTCTGACAGATCAGCCCGGCAAACTCTGCCATCGCTTCATCATTCCCCGTTCCGGGGAGGGCTTTCAGATCCGTCCAAAAGCCCTTGCAGGACCGCACTTCTTCAGCCTCTAACTGAAGCACCGCGTTTCCTCCCAGCCGATATCCGTCTCTTTGTATGATATAGATACTGGACTCTGGTTCCAATGTCAGTGCTTTTGCCGGCTCAAATCCGCCGCTGTCCAGTTCTTTGGAGGTATGTACCGTATACATCCCGCCGCTGTCATAGATACCGATCAACAGTCTTTTCTTCATAAGCATTACCTTCCTGTTTTGCCCGTTATAGCTTTAACAAGTCAATACCTCTTTCCGCTCACATAATACCATTACACAATAACATATACCTTTTATAAAAGCTGCTGAGATCTTTTTCCCAACAGCTTTGTTTGCATACTTGTTATTTTAATTTTTAAAACTATGAATCGGCGCCGGAATCCGGCCACCGCGGCCGATAAAGGCATCACAGCCATAGGGATTCACCGGCATAATCGGTGCATAGCCTAAGAGGCCGCCAAACTCCACCGTCTCTCCCACACCTTTGCCGATCACCGGAATCAGTCTGACGGCGGTCGTCTTCTGATTGACCATCCCAATCGCCATCTCATCCGCGATGATCCCGGATATCGTCGTAGCCTTGGTATCTCCCGGAACCGCGATCATATCCAGTCCCACCGAGCAGACACAAGTCATGGCCTCTAATTTTTCCAGCGTCAAAGCCCCCGCCCGGACTGCATCGATCATCCCCTGGTCCTCGCTGACTGGAATAAATGCACCGCTCAAGCCGCCCACATAAGAAGAAGCCATCACACCGCCCTTTTTCACCTGATCGTTCAAAAGCGCCAGCGCCGCCGTCGTCCCAGGCGCCCCTGCATACTCAAGCCCGATCTCCTCTAAGATCTCCGCCACACTGTCTCCAATCGCCGGTGTAGGCGCTAAAGACAAGTCAATGATACCAAAAGGAATCCCAAGCCTTTTCGATGCCTCCTGTGCCACCAGCTGCCCCACACGAGTCACTTTAAAAGCAGTCTTCTTAATCGTCTCACAGAGCACCTCAAAACTCTCGCCCCTCACTTTAGAAAGAGCCATCTTCACCACACCAGGACCGCTGACACCCACATTGATGACCGCATCCCCTTCCGTCACCCCATGAAATGCCCCTGCCATAAAAGGATTGTCATCCGGCGCATTACAAAAGACCACCAATTTCGCGCACCCCAGAGAATCCTGCTCCTTCGTAAGCTCCGCCGTCTCCTTGATGATCTCGCCCATCAGCTTCACCGCGTCCATATCGATGCCCGTCTTCGTAGAACCCAGATTCACCGAACTGCACACCCGCTCCGTCTGCGCAAGCGCCTCAGGAATCGCATGCATCAAAAGCTCATCACTCTTTGTCATCCCCTTAGACACCAGCGCCGAAAACCCGCCGAGAAAATTCACCCCGACCTCCTTCGCCGCCTGGTCCAACACCTTGGCAAGCTCCACATAATCCTCTGATGTCTGACAAGCCGCACCGCCGATCAAAGCAATCGGCGTCACCGAGATCCGCTTATTCACAATCGGAATCCCATACTGCGCCTCAATCGCCTGCCCCGTAGCCACCAGATCTCTCGCCGTCGTGGTGATCTTCTCATAAATCTTACGCTTCACCGTCTCAAGATCCGTATCAATACAATCCAAAAGACTAATCCCCAGCGTAATCGTACGCACATCCAGATTCTCCTGTGCGATCATCTTATTCGTCTCAAGTACCTCATGAATATTAATCATAGTCACTCACCCCTTATACCCGATGCATCATATTAAAAATATCCTCATGCTGGCAACGAATGATCACACCGATCTCCTCTCCCAACTTAGAAAGTTCCTCCGACATCACACCAATGTCCTTCACCTCACCCGCATCCACAATCATCATCATATTAAAATACCCATCCACAATCGTCTGCGAAATATCCAAAATATTCACCCGAATCCCCGCCAAATACGTACAGACCTTCGCAATAATACCCACCGTATCATGCCCAACTACTGTAATAATAAACTTCTTCACTAACCTATACCTCCTATTAAAGTTCCGCATCCGCCCTCGCACCCCCCCTTCTCCTGGAAACATTTCCGGCCACTTCGTGTCCCGAAATCCTTCCGGGGGTTGCTCCGGCAGATGCTGTTTTAGTTTGAATGTATACTGTTCCTACTCATTTTTTAAGTTCCGCTTTTATTAAAGTTCCGCATTTATTTAAGTTCCGCATCCGCCCTCGCAACCCCCTTCTTCTGGAAGCATTTCCGGCCACTTCGTGTCCTAAAATCCTTCCGGGGGTTGCTCTGGCAGATGCTGTTTTTAAAATCATCCTCAAACACTTCCGTCTTACGCTCTCAGGTCCAGCCGCCGGATGTTGGCAGCCGGGCTTGCCGGGCGCCGGGGCTTGGGGGCACGCACAAAGAGTGCTGTGTAGATTGGAGCGGACAGTGTGCAGCATTTGTATGAGCCAAACGAACACGTTTACGTGTACGGTTGGAGCATACAAATGCTGTGCACTGTCCGATACACTCTATGCAGACCTTTGTCGTGCCCCCAAGCCCCGGCGCCCGGCAGGCCCGCTGCCAACATCCGGCGGCTGGACCGTCACCCCCCTACCACTCAAACACCCCCATACACTCATCCCTCTCCGCCACCTCTATATCAAAATCCCCCGCTCCATATTTTACATCCCCCAGCTCAATCTCCAGCCTCACCGTCTCATACGCCAGCTCCACATAATTATTCTCCTTGCTCAGATGCCCCAGATAGATCTTCTTCATCCCGTCATGCAACACCTTACACAACAGCTGCCCCGCACTCTCGTTCGACAGATGCCCACACTCCCCTAAGATCCTCCGCTTCAAAGGATACGGATAAGGCCCCACCTGCAGCATCTGAATATCATGATTCGCCTCCAGCAAGATCACATCCAGCATCTTCAGCTTGTCCACTATGTAGTCATTATATTTCCCCATATCCGTCGCCACCGCCGCACATTTTTCCCCGCAGCGCAGCCGATATGCCACAGGCTCTGCGGCATCATGAGAGATCCCAAAAGGCTCCACCTCCACATCCCCGATCATGAACTTTTGATCGGCTTTGATCACATGATACAGCCCCTCATCAATCTTCCCCAGACTCTTCATCCGCTTCATCTGCGCAATCGTCCCCGCCGTCGCATAGACCGGCAGCCCATATCTGCGCGCCAGTATCCCCACGCCCTTTACATGATCCGAATGTTCATGCGTCAGCAAAAGCCCCTTAAGATCCTTTCCCTCCACCTGAAGCTTCTTAAGCCCCTCTTCCACCTTTTTTGCACTGATCCCCGCATCCACCAGTATGTGTGTCTTCGCACTGCCTGTATAGATGCAGTTTCCACTGCTGCCGCTGGCAATACTACATAATCTCATCTGCTTTTTTCATCCTTCTGTCAATTTGCTGACGCGTCTCATCCGGCGTCCCATTATTGTCAATCACCACTTCACACCGGCTCAAAAACTCCTCATGCCGCTTCTGGTTCGCAAAGATCTGAGCAATCCGCTCCTTCGTATAGCCTCTCGACTCCTTTAGCCTCTTTGCCCTTGTCTCCTCATTCGTATAAATATACCACGTCTCATCACAAAACGCATCATAATTTTCTTCCAGAAATAAAGCAGCCTCCACAACCACATATGTCTCTTTCTCTTCGCGGGCCTTATCAATCCGTCTTAAGATCTCTTCCTTAACAGCCGGATGAATCACCCCATTCAGCTTCTTAAGCTTCTCCTGGTCCGAAAAGACAATCGCTCCTAAAGATCCGCGGTCGATCTTCTGATCCTCTGTCAGTATCGAAGTTCCATACAGTTCCACAATCCGCCGATATACCGCTGTCCCCGGCTCCATCACCTCATGGCCGATCCGGTCCGCCTCAAGCACTTTCGCCCGATACCGCTCATGCAGCCAGGCGAGCACCGTACTCTTGCCCGCCCCGATTCCTCCTGTCACTCCTATGATCTTCAGATTATCACCCATTATTTCGCCTCATACCAGTTCTCGCCCCTGTGCATATCAATCTCCAACGGAACATCCAACTGGGCCGCCTGCTGCATCTCTTCCTTCAGGATCTGCTCCACCTGTTCTGCTTCCTCAATCGCCGTCTCAATCAGCAGTTCATCATGCACCTGCAAGATCAGCCGAGAACGAAGTCCCTCTTCTCTCAGACGGTCATGCACCCGGATCATGGCAATCTTAATAATATCTGCCGCCGTCCCCTGTATCGGAGAGTTCATCGCCACCCGCTCGCCAAACGAACGTTGCGCAAAATTCGATGACTTCAGCTCCGGTATCGGTCTGCGCCTGCCATACATCGTAGTCACATACCCCTGGATCTTCGCCCGCTCCACCAGGTCATCTAAAAACACCTTAATACCCGGATACGTCTCAAAATACCGGTCAATATACTCCTTCGCCTCCGTCTTGGAGATACTCAAATCCTGTGACAGCCCAAACGAACTGATCCCATACACAATCCCAAAATTCACCGCCTTGGCATTGCGCCTCTGCAGAGGCGTCACCTCCTCAAAAGGCACATGAAAGACCTGAGAAGCCGTAATCCTGTGAATATCCTCTGCCTGCTGATATGCTTCGATCAATTTCTGATCCTTGGACATATGTGCCAGCACCCGAAGCTCGATCTGAGAATAATCCGCATCCACAAAGAGAAAACCATCCTTAGGGACAAATACCTTACGTATCATTCTCCCAAGCTCCATGCGCACCGGAATATTCTGAAGGTTCGGCTCCGTACTGCTGATCCTTCCCGTAGCCGTAATCGTCTGGTTAAAACGGCTGTGAATCCGCCCATCCTCCCGGACACAGGACGAAAGCCCATCCGCATACGTGGATTTTAATTTGGTCAGCTGGCGGTATTCCAGGATATCCTTTACAATCTGATGCTCCGCTGCCAGCTTGTCCAGCACCTCCGCAGAAGTTGAATATCCCGTCTTCGTCTTCTTGCCGCCCGTCATCCCCATCTTTTCAAATAAAATCACTCCCAATTGTTTAGGAGATAAGATGTTAAATTCCTCTCCGGCAGCCTGATGAATCTGACGCTCCAGCTCCTCAATCCGGCCCACCAAAGCCTCTCCATACGCCTTTAACTCCTTCGCATGTACCCGGATTCCTTCCTGCTCCATATCATACAATACATACACCAGCGGCATCTCAATCTCATCAAACAGCTTTTTCATGCCCGTCTTTTCCAGTCTCGGAAGCAGCTCCATCGCCCTTCGATACGTTGTCAGCGCCCCATATGGCTTTGTCAGATCCTCATGACCATAATCACTCAAAAGAGGATTTAACAGATACGCCGCAATCTCTATATCGAACAAATGTTCCTTTTTAGAAATATCCAGATAATGCAGCAGCCGCTTGACATCCGATACCGCGCAAAACGGCACCTGTTCCACGACCTGTAAAAGCTGTGACTTCAGATACTCCTCTGTGATCTCCTTTTCTTCCTCCGCCGCCAGATAATAACACTCCGTCTCCGACAGCGCCAAAGAAATCCCCATCTCACTCTCTTCGGTTGTCATAGAATAGCCCGAAATATCCAAAGTAAGCGTCAGTCCGCCCTCTTTTTTCACCCTGTCCAGCTCAAAAGCCACTTTTTCCAGCCCTTTTGCCCGCGCAAAGACCTCCTCCATCTGCGTACGCTCCACAAGCCTTGTCGCTTCCGGCTCCGGAAGCTTAGTCGCCTCACCCTTCTTCTCAAACCGCTCCATATATTTCTTAAAATTCAATCTCCGGCACCACTCATAAGCCTCCGGCGTATAAGGATCCGTAAGCTTCGCCTTCTTCAAATCAAGCGCAACCGGAGCCGTCACACAGATCGTAGCCAGCTTCTTACTCATCACCGCCAGATCATAATGATTCCTAAGAGCTTCCTGCGCCCTCTTCGGCTTAATCTCATCCACATGGGCATATGCACACTCAATATCCCCATACGCCGTGATCAGATTCGTCGCTCCCTTCTCTCCAATCCCCGGCACTCCCGGAATATTATCCGAAGAATCCCCCATCAGCGCCTTCAGTTCAATAATCTGCGTAGGCGTCACCTGATAATCCGCCTTCACATCCTCCGCATAATAATTCTCTATCTTTGTGACGCCCTTTTGCGTCTTAGGCATCCGTATCATAATCCGGTCCGTAGCAATCTGCAGAAGATCCTTATCCCCCGACACCACCACCACCGAAAGCCCGTCCGCCTCACTCTTCTTCGCCACCGTCCCCAACAAGTCATCCGCCTCATACCCTTCCAGCTGCAAGATCGGAATCCCCATAGCCTTCAGCACTTCCTTCATCACCGGAACCTGCTCCCGAAGCTCCTCCGGCATCGGCTTTCTCGTCCCCTTATACGCCTCATACATCTCATGACGAAACGTAGGCGCCGTCAGATCAAAAGCCACCGCCAGATAATCCGGTTTTTCCTCATCCAAAATCCGAAACATAATATTCAAAAACCCAAAGATCCCATTCGTATGCAGCCCCTCGGCATTCGTCAGATCCGGCACCCCATAAAATGCCCGATGAATAATACTATGACCATCAATCAGAACAATCTTCTCACTCATTCTAAAAAAAACACCTCACAATCATATAAAACAAAACCACCGTCGCCGCCATCTTCATTAAAAACGTATAAGTTCCCAAAAAATGCTCATCCAGTCCATCCTCCTCCGAATTTTCCAGATAATCCTCCACCAGCGTCCGATAATCAATCAAGTCCTCTGCCCCATCTAACTGCCGAATCCCTGCAAACACCGTAGCATAGACCTCCAGCTCCTCATAACACTCCGCACAATGCCTCACATGACGCACAAACTCTTCCTCTTCCCTTACCTCCAGCTCCCCATTAATATAAGGAACCAAAAGCCTCTGTGTCTCCTTACAGTTCATACCCCACACCTACCATCTACCTTTTATCCCCATTATAACGAATAAGAAAAGGGATTGCAAGGCGCAAAAAAAGCCCCGACCAATCGAGGCTTTCATCATGCAGGAGATGGGACTTGAACCCACACATAGTCACCTACGTCAGATTTTGAGTCTGATGCGTCTGCCATTCCGCCACTCCTGCGTCTTCAACTCCTATAGATTATCACACTTCTTTGGAAAATGCAAGCAAAATTTTTCGGATACATAAAAAGTCGATACAAGCGACGTCCGACAGGGGCGATGTTCCTTCCAGACACCGCTCTCGCTTAATGGACGGCAGCAGCGGTACTAAGCTCGCGACTGCGCGTTCCGCTTTCGCTCGCTAAGTACCCTAAAGGACATAAATGCCGGCGCCGCCCAATGTGTCTTCCAGGAACATCGCCCCCTATCGGACTGATTTCTAGGCTCCATGCCATTCTTTATTATTAATTATTGTCTCCGCGGTGTAAGGTAACGTCGCAGTGAAGCGTGGACCTGCCGCGATCAAGGTCCTTCTGGAACGCACAAATAGTGCTGTGTAGATTGGAGCGGACAGTGTGGTTACTTTGTACGCCGCAAACGGACACTTGTGTCCGAATGAGGCGAACAAAATAGCCACACTGTCCGATACACTCTATGCAGACATTTGTCGTTCCAGGAGGGCCTTGATCGCGGCAGGTCCACGCCCCCTCGCCTCTCAAAGCCTTACAATGCGGCCAACCCCTCCCCTATGGGGAAACAGTCAAATGTCGCGAAATAGTCTTTCAGAGTCTCCGCTCTGCGAATCAGCTGCACTTCCCCATTTTCTTTCAGAAGCAACTCCGCCGACCTTAACTTCCCATTATAGTTATACCCCATCGAGTGTCCATGCGCCCCCGCATCATGGATAAAAAGATAATCCCCTTTTTCGATTTTAGGCAGCTTCCTGTCCACCGCAAATTTGTCACAATTTTCACAAAGTGACCCCGTCACATCATACGTATACTCACAAGGCTCTTCCTCCTTGCCCAGCACCGTAATATGATGATACGCCCCATAGATCGCAGGCCTCATCAGATTCGCCGCACAAGCATCCGTCCCAATATACTCCTTGTGGATATGTTTCTCATGAATCGCCTGCGTCACCAGTGCCCCATAAGGCCCCATCATATAGCGCCCCAGCTCCGTATAGATCGCCACATCCCCCATACCTGCCGGCACTAAGACCTCCTCATACACCTTTCTCACGCCCTCTCCAATCACCCGTATATCATTCGGCTCCTGCTCCGGCGCATAAGGAATCCCAATCCCTCCTGACAGATTGATAAATGTTATCTTCGCCCCCGTCTTCTCTTTTAACCTCACCGCCAGCTCAAACAACACCTTTGAAAGCAACGGATAATACTCATTTGTCACCGTATTGCTCGCCAAAAAAGCATGAATTCCAAAATTTTCCACGCCTTTTTCCTTCATTATCTGAAAGGCTTCTGTGATCTGTTCCTCTGTCATCCCATATTTAGAATCTCCAGGATTGTCCATGATCCCATTGCTCATCTTAAAATATCCGCCTGGATTGTAACGGCAGCTCATGGTCTTCGGCAGATATCCCACCGATTTTTCCACTGCCTCAATATGTGTGATATCATCCAAATTGATAATTCCACCTAATTTCTCACAATATGCAAACTCCTCCAAAGGCGTATCATTGGAGGAAAACATAATATCATGTCCTGTGATGCCCGCCGCTTTTGACAGTACCAATTCTGCCATGGAAGAACAATCACTTCCGCAGCCATATTCCTTTAAGATCTGCATCAAAAATGGATTCGGTGTCGCCTTCACTGCAAAATACTCTTTGTAGCCCTGATTCCAGGAAAATGCTTCATATAATGCTTTTGCATTTTCACGGATTCCCTTTTCATCATAGATGTGAAAAGGAGTTGGATATGTCTTTACAATCTCTTCGATCTGTGCTTTGGTAACAAATGGTACTTTTTTCATCTTTCTCTCCTCCTGACTGCACAATTCGGAGTTATTATAATATAAGTTTCTCTGGATGACAAGTAAGGATTTTGGATCTTTTACTGCCCCTTTGTCAGTTTCTGGCAGAAAAATTAACGAAAACTTCATCTTTGAAATATTTACAAATTTTATCCATTATGCTACTCTGAACATAGTAAAATTTGGAGGTAACTACAATGGATTATACTTGCAGAACGAAAACACTTCAGGCCCTTTCCAAAGACATGTCAAAAGGTCGTATTTTACTTTCTCACAAATTACAGCGTAAAGAAGGACAGTGGAATACCAGACAAAAATCAGATCTGATTGACAGTCTGTTAAGGCATTATCCGATCAACCCCACCTATGCCATCAAGGAAGACGGCACGCTGTCTGTGATCGATGGCGTACAGAGACTGTCCACCGTACGGGATTATCTGACAGATGGATTTGCGCTCTCTAAGACGCTTGAACCTGTCATTATCAACGACGAAGAAAAAGAGATTGCAGGGAAAAAATTCAGCCGTCTGGATGAAGAGACACAGGATGCGATCAAATCCTGTGAGCTTCAGTTGTATGAGCTGACAGACTGCACAGAAAAAGACGTGCGTGAGATGTTCCGCAGACAAAATGCTGGAAAAGCGCTGTCAAACGGACAGCTTCGAGTCGTCAAAGAATCCGATGAGGCCAGCAGCCTGATCTATTCTCTGACCGAACATCCGTTCTTCAAGAAGATTATCACCAAGACACAGGCCAAAAAAGATTTAGACCGCGATCTGGTCAGAGAGATTCTGATGCTCACTGAGATGAGTCCCGAATACGACTTTGGTTCCTTCCGTTCTAAAGATATCGACGCGTTTGTGGAATACTACAACGACCATATCCATATGGACAACATCGAGACGTTACGGACTGCTCTGGACAGGTTAGATGAATCCTTCCCTGAAAGGACCAAGATCAAACAGACTTCCATTCCTATGGTCTGCTTTGGGATGTATCAGGTGATCAAAGAGCAAAGAGATGTGCAGAAATATCTGGATTGGGTGCATCATTTTATCGAGACTTATGATACCAACGACGAATATCTGCCATTCTGTAACGGCAGCGGTACTGCAAGCGCAGATATGGTCAAAGGCAGATTAAATTATTTCAGAAAAGCGATTGAGAATATGTAGACACAGAAAAATCGGGGTAACAGGATTCGAACCTGCGACCTCACGGCCCCCAGCCGTGCGCTCTAGCCAAACTGAGCCATACCCCGATAACGCTAGTTATTATACCCCATTCATATCCAAAATGCAATACCTCAATTCCAAAATTTCAAAAAATCGAAATATAGGATTGACATTTCAAAAAGGGACGCTATAATAAGAGGCGTATCAAAGGAGATATTGATGAGCACGACTCATCAGTATCTCCTTTTTTTGTTCTGCAAACGAAATGTTTGAGAAGAGGAGGAAATTATGATGACAGAAGAAATGATGAGTGCCGTAAACGGACAGTTGTTTGCTGTCTGGTTCCTGATCGGAGCCGCACTGGTGTTCTGGATGCAGGCAGGATTTGCCATGGTGGAGGCTGGTTTTACCAGAGCAAAAAACTCTGGCAATATCCTGATGAAAAATCTGATGGATTTCTGCATTGGTACAATTGTATTTATCCTGATCGGCTTTAGCCTGCTGCTTGGTGAGGATCTTATGGGGCTGATTGGAAAGCCTGGATTTGATATCTTTACCAGCTATTCGGATTTTGACTGGTCCAATTTTGTGTTTAACTTGGTATTTTGTGCCACCACAGCAACTATTGTATCTGGTGCCATGGCAGAACGGACCAAATTTTTATCCTATTGTATCTATTCTGGTGTGATCTCTGCGCTGATCTATCCCATCGAGGCACACTGGATCTGGGGCGGAGGCTGGCTGGCTTCCATGGGCTTTCACGATTTCGCCGGTTCCTGTGCCATCCATATGGTGGGCGGTATCTCTGCACTGATCGGTGCTAAGATCTTAGGACCCAGGATTGGAAAATTTGAAAAAGACAAGAGCGGAAATATTGTGAAAGTCAACGCTTTTCCTGGACACAACCTGCCGCTTGGATGCTTAGGCGTATTTATCCTCTGGCTTGGCTGGTATGGTTTTAACGGCGCCGCAGCCACCAGTGTGGAACAGTTAGGCTCCATCTTCTTAACCACCACGGTTGCCCCTGCCATCGCCACGGTTGTATGTATGGTCTTTACCTGGGTAAGATATGGCAAACCCGATGTCTCGATGTGCCTCAATGCCTCCCTGGCCGGGCTTGTGGGCATCACTGCTCCTTGTGATGTCACCGACTGCTTTGGCGCCATCGCAGTAGGCATCGTATCAGGACTTTTAGTGGTCTTTGGTGTCTGGCTGTTAGACCACATCCTGCATATTGATGACCCGGTAGGTGCTGTAGCCGTCCACTGTCTCAACGGGATCTGGGGAACCATCGCCGTCGGTCTTTTTGCCACAACGAGCGCCCCTGGCAACGATACCTACATCGGACTGTTCTATGGCGGCGGTTTCTCCCTTCTGGGGATTCAGCTGGTGGGCATGTTCGCAGTGATCGCCTGGACGACTGTCACCATTACGATCGCTTTTCTGGTGATCAAAGCAACCGTCGGGCTACGTGTCTCTGAGCAGGAAGAGATCATCGGACTCGACGCCACCGAGCATGGACTTCCGTCCGCCTATGCAGGTTTCAGCATTATGGATATCGCCAACACTATGACCATGGAAGTCAACGAGAATACTGATCTTGGAAATGATGATTATGTAACAGCATCCGATGCACAAAAGGCAGCTTCCATAAAAGTGGTGGAAACTCCAGCCGTATCAGCAACCGGCATCTACAAAGTCTCCATCATCTCCCGCCTGTCCCGCTATGATGTCCTCAGAAAAGCTATGAACGAGATCGGTGTTACCGGCATGACCGTCACACAGGTGATGGGCTGCGGCATCCAGAAAGGTGCCGGAGAGAGATACCGTGGCGTGGAACTCGACGCCACTCTTCTGCCCAAGGTCAAAGTAGAAGTCATCGTGGGCAATCTGCCTGTGGATCTCGTCATCGAGACTGCCAAGAAAGCCCTCTACACCGGCCATATCGGCGACGGCAAGATCTTCGTCTACCAGGTGGATAAAGTCGTCAAGGTACGTACTGGAGAAGAAAACCTGTCTGCTCTGCTCGATGTAGAATAGAACATCTATCACAAAAGGATGCTGCCAATATCGCAGCATCCTTTGTCTGTTACATTATAAAATACATTGTTCTGAGCGTTCTGCCACTCAAGCAAAGATACAGTTCTGTAAATATTCTGTCAGTTGACTCACTGGCAATTCTTTTAGCTCTCTGATTGTCTCAGGCCTCTTCAGCATATTGATAATCCGGGCGATAAAGATAACATGTTGGTTATTATCTTTCAAAGCCAGATTAAACACCAAGTCCACATCAACTTCCAATTCTGGATCATCCATTCTGTGAAATTTTATGGATTTTGGCAGTCTTAGCACACAGATGGCCTGTTTTTTCACTTTTTCCTTGGTGGTATGCGGTATCGCTACCGGACAATTCTCTGTAAGACCTGTTGGAAATTCTTCCTCGCGCTCAATACAACTGTTGTAAAAATCATCGGTCACACATCCATGTTTCCATAATTCATCCGAAGTCATGAAGATGGCCTCTCTCCAGTCACTTGCATTTCCTTCAATAATATAAATCTGATCCATTTATCAACCTTCCTGTCTTCCATCTTGTTTCGATTTAAAAACATATTGGACATCTATGGATGCCTGATACTGCCTCAGAGTCCGAAATAGATCTTCCAGATCCTCTGCACAGAAGATATTCGGAATCCTGACCGCTGTATTCACATTCTTTAAATAGAACCGCAGCATGATCTCAGGATTGTATTCAATCTTGGTGATCTCTCTGACTGGAATCTTTTTCCGGTCAACAATCCCATCATAAAATTCCATGATTCCTTTGTCAAGTTTAAGATAACATAGCCTGCAGCGCAAAATATGCAAAAGGCCATAAGAAAATGCCAGCGTATAGAACAGAATATTCAGTATCGGCTTTCTGTACACAACCGGATGTACCACAACAACTGTCAGAAGCAGGATCATCGCACCAACACCAGCTATTCGATATCTTTTTTTCACATCTGATCGAATCTTATATTTTTTCATACTTTTTCACTACCAGGCTTTTAAGAGTTTGCCAACCAATGCCACCAGTACGCAGTGGAACTCTTCCACTTCTGCACCTGAGATCAAAGTGGACGCATCCGAGATATAGCCTGCCTGTACCCCGATCTGTGTGATCAGCGGTGCCATCCATGAATCGATCTCATAGGTATAAAAGATACAAAAAGAAGTCGATATCAGCGTCTTAAAGATATCCCCTTTGGCAAACAGCGAACAAGCACAGGTGAAATAGATCAAAGATCCAAGTCCGCTTAGTGGAAACATGGTAATCCCAGGCAGAAATGAGATGGCGATAGCAATCGGAATCATAATCGCTGCACATTCGATGCCGACAGGATCTCCTAAACAAAGCGCCTGATCCATCCCGATATTGATCTCATAATCATCTCCCAGACGCTTTTTGAAAAATTTACGTGCTGCATTGGATACAGGAACCAGGCCCTCCATCAAAAGTCCGATTACCTTTGGCATAATTACAATCGCTGCGGATAACGTGATACTCATAGTAAGCGTATTGGTCAGATTCTGCCGTGTCAACAGTGATAACAAAAGACCTACGATAAAGGTGATGACCGAAGTCTCCCCTAATGCCCCAAATCTGTCATTCAGCCATTTGAGATTCACATTGATCTTGTTCAGTCCTGGTATCCGATCAATCACTTTACAGACAAGCCAGTTAATCGCCCACATATAATAGGCATCAAAATTACAGCAAGTGGTTCCAGGAAGGTTATAATGTTCCTGCCATTTGGGTGCCAGCTTATCCGCAAGTTTTAAAGTCACCATAAAAGTAGCAACACCCACCAAAAGTCCGATGATAAATGCCGGAACCTCTGACACTCCTGCTAACTTCAGCACATAATAGCAGATGGAAGAACCCAGGAAAAAGTGAAAATAGTCCCAGATATCCACATCCATCGTCTTGGTAAACCGAATCCTGATCAGGACAAAATTAAGAACGAGTGCAAGCGGCACAAAGATCAATGCATACGAAGTCGACCAAGCGATAGCAGACACCCCCTGCCATCCAATATCAGTGACAGTAAATCCGCCTTCTCCCAAAGCGGAATAATATTCAATCGCCGGAGACATACCGCCAATCAAAAGATCCAGCGTGATACTGATACCTAAAAAACCTGCTCCGATCCGCAGACCATTTCGTAAAGATTCAAAAAATTTCAGACCGAATACAAGACCAAGTATGGTGATCATAATCGGAAGAAAGATCGCCGCCCCCAGATCCATAATATACTGAACTATTGAAAAAATATATGTCATATCTCCCCCTCCTATCTAACTCTGCTGTTGACTCAACGCAATCAATACCTTTTGTATATTTTCACGTTCTTCCTCTTCATTGATGCCTGTGACCACTCCCGTTGCGGAATAGACAGGAACCCCGATGTCTTCGTGATATTTGGATGCCACAAATACAACATCATAATCCTTTGCCACTGCTGGCAGATTCATCAACTGTGTCTTGGTCACATGGGCCTTTACATTCACTTTTCTTGCAATCTCTTCAATCTCCGAAGAGACATACGTGGATGTAACAATTCCTCCCCCACATGCTACTAATACCTTCAGTTCTCTCATGATCCCTTCCCCCTTATGTCTGTCCATAGCGGTCCATACCGCTTAGTTCCAGTGCAATCTCTTCCTTGGGAAGTTCTTTGACTTCCCCCATCATCCGGGCGATACAGTAGGTCTTTGCCCCCTCTTCCAGATACACCACGCTAAATAGTGCCTCCTTTAGAGAAGCCCCATATCCAATCACTCCATGATGTTTCATGATAACCGCATGGGACTCATTTCCATATTCGATACACAATTTTCCCATCCCAATATCTGAAGAGCGCGTCCATGGCGCCACGACCACATCCCCATGAGTCGCATCGATCAGATTGACCAAACAGGCAGGCAGTCGGTCGGCAATCAGTCCGACAGCTGTCGCATAGGGCTGATGGGTATGGATAATTGCATTTACTTCTGGTTTGTGCTGAAAGATATAGATCAGCGCCGATGAATCAGAAGATGGCCTTCTGCTCCCTTCGATCAGATTGCACTTCCCATCGATCAATACAATATCATCCTCACTCATCTCTTCATAATTCATACCCGATGGTGTGACCAAATATCGGTCTTCTCCCACCCGAACACTGATATTTCCCCCACTTAAAGATATCAACTGATACTCTCTCATCTTCAGGCAGGCACAAAGTATCTCTTTTTTTAAATCCTCATACATGACCATTTCCTTTCCTAATAGATAGCTTGTCCGCTCTTATCCTGTTCCATATAGGGTTCGCAGAAAATTCTCTTTATCCCCAAAGACACCTCTTCCCATCACAGCCGCATGGAGCGAAGTCTTTGACTGTACCATCCTTTGATAATATTTTAACGTAATGCCACCGTCCACCCAGACAGGAATCCGCTCTTCTTGTGCAAGTGTTTCCGCATACTGATACAGATCCATCCGGAATCTCTGCTCAGGATCTGTCAGACCAGCCGTCAGCACAAGCACTTGTTCTGAAAGGGCGATCAATGATTTCATATGCTCTGACGCCATATCCGCATCTGAGATACTGATGCCTGTGTGAACTTCTGCCTCTTGAAACTGTCTGAGTACAGACAGGGGATCTTCCAGATGATTCGTCTGTACAAAGACTATATCTGGTTCAATCTCTTTGATTTCTTCCAGATAATCCAGCGGACGATACACTTCCAGATGCAAAGAGAGACAAGTGTCTTTCAAGATCAGCTCCTTGATCTTTCTGCACATCTTCATGCCAAATGATATCCCCATCACTGCCACTCCGTCTTCCACATCCAGATGTACCTGATGACAATGCTTTTGTGCAAAATGCACTTCATCTGCCACATGCAAGATATCGGAAGAAGCAATCGAAGGACTGATCCTCATCATAAAGACTCCCTGTATGCCCGCGCCTTCTGCATTAGGCGACGGACGCGGTCCACATCCGTTTCATTATAGAATTTTCCGTCATATTTCATCCAGGTAGCCACCACACAGCCGTCTGCAATCTTTAAAGTATCCTCCACTGTATCCTCCGTCACCCCATTACTGGCAAATACCGGCGTATCCACTACTCCCTTTACCTTTGTGATCAGATGGTTATCGATAGCAGTCCCCGCTGCCAATCCATAGACCAGCAGAACATCCGGATTCCAGTTGTGATTGATGGATCTTGCAATATCCTCCACCGGACGCCCCCCAAGTGGAACCCCTGCTTCTGGCACCAGCGTCGCCAGCGTACGCACCTTCTGACACCCAACGGCATGCCGATGCCTTTCCACCTCGCCAACGCTCAGACTCTGAATCCCATAATCTCCCGCATACGCCCCAAAAAATGTCTCACGCACAAATTTAGCTCCCACCGCAGCTGCCAGATCAAATACTTTATAGGGATCTGTCGCCACATCGACTCCAAAAGGAACCTGTATCTCTGACATCATCTCGCCTATGATTCTCGCCATCGTTGCAATCGTAACCGGCCGGACATCACTGGTATAGGGAATACTAAATTCATTGCAGAAGATGATTCCGTCAATTCCCCCATCCTGTAATGCCTTCAGATCACGTCTTGCGCGGGCCAGGACAGCATCCACGCCGCCTTCCGGATCATATTTAGGATCGGTAGGCATCGCCATCAGATGCAGCATCCCAAGAACTGGTTTTTCAGTCCCAAATAACTCTTTTATCCATGTTTTACTCATATCGTATCCTCCTGATTTTGATTTCTCCCGGTCGGCCTACCGTGTTGGTTTGGAATCTGTACTTTCACTATACTGTAAAAAAGTCACAAAAAAAAGCGCAATTCCTTTCAGTTTTTGGTAATTATTTAAACCTTTTGAATCCTTTCCATCTTTTACAGAGAATTGGAAAGAATTTGCTCTTTTATTCACATCTGTCCTTTTGTTATAATAGATAAAAATTATATTTAAAAAACACATTTTATAGGCATTTTAACCAACAGCGAGGATGGGATTCATGAATCGATATATGATTGAAATGATTCAAAAGATATTTGATGCAGAACATGGGATCACCCTGAAAGAACTTTCAAAAGAGATGGCTGTCAGCGAACGAACCATCAGAAATTATTGGGAAGAGATCTCTTATTTTTTAAATAAAAATGCTCTCCCTGATCTGATGAGATTTCATAAAGGAATCTTTTCTGCCTCTCACCATCCATTACCTGCTCTGACACATGTACTTTTCGCGCAAAATCTACAGGATTATACACTGTCTGCCGATGAACGTCAGATCTTTATCATGTTGCTTCTTATTTTTTCCGAATCGCCTGTAAAACTCAATGTCATCTGTACTTTGCTGTATTCCAGCCGTTCTACGATTATGGGCGACTTTAAAAAAATCCAGGACATTTTTCAGGATTATGAGATCACCATCAACGATAAAAAACACTATGGTTTCCTGTTAAATGGAAGTGAATTGCAAAAGAGGAGACTGATTCTGGACTCCTTAGAGCGACTTGATTTGCTCTGTTCTTATCCATGGACTTCCCTTACTTCCTGTATCTGCGGAAAATTTGTGTCCATTATCACGAGTATTGAACAATATCAAAATGCCGTCTCTGCCGTCTTGATCGCAGCAGAAAAACAATTTAATCTGACGTTGGATGATCGGACTTTTTACAATCTCTCTCTGGTGATCAGCCTGTCTGTACACAGAATCAAGCACCATCATTTTGCAGAATTAACTGATCCTCCCCCGCAGGAACAGACATCATTTGCTTCTGCTTTTGTTCATTACATCCTGGACGCAAAACACTGGAACGTGATCTGTCCTCCCCAGGAACATGCGTATCTTCTCAGTCTCTGTATCAAGATGCATCTTTTGCCGGATGACAGTCATAATTCTCCCATCAAATCCAGTATTGATATGACCGTTCTGTTTTTCTTACAAAAGCTTTCATTTATTTATGGAATCGATCTCGCTTCCAATCACGAATTGGCAGAACACCTTAGTTCTCATATGATAGCGATCAATCAGCGCCTGTCTATGCAGGAACCATCTGACAGTTCCTATACCGCCAAGATGAAAAAGTTGTTCCCAAAAGATTTTCAGATCTTAAAAGACAACATACAAAATCTGGAAGCTTTTTTTCAGCAAAATCTGTCCGATGATGAATTATCTTATATTTTGATGCATCTGATCCCTGTCATCAACCAAAAACGCCAGCACAATTTTCGCCCAAAGATCATCATCACTTGCGGCACCGGACTGATTACCGGGAAATTTTTAGCTTCCATGATTGAGCACAATATTCCCTGTGAGATCATCGCTGTCTGTTCCACCCACAATCTGCCTATGATCTTAAAGACAACCGTCTGTGATCTGGTAGTCTCTACCATTCATCTGTCTCATATGGATATTCCCTGGATTCAGATCAATGCCATACCAGATACCACAGATTATGAAAAAATACGCCTGGAATTTGAACAGATCTCACACAGAAAGACGCAGGCGCTTCGGTCATCCTTAGAAAAAGAAAAACTTTTCCTGCCAATGGCGCCTTTGCCGCAAAAACCTTCTCTGTCAGATTTTTTAACTGCAAACCGGATTCTTTTAGACCGAACCGCCGCCACCTGGCAAGAAGCCATCTACATTGCCGGCGAAGCCCTGTTGTGGGACCATCTGATCACCATTGATTATCTGAATCAGATGATTCACCTGGTGCAGGAATATGGACCCTATATCGTCATCCCTCCCGGAATCGCCCTAGCCCACGCCAATCCCGTGGATGGAGTCTTAGACGATGGCATCTCCCTCCTCCGCTTACAGTCACCGGTCTACTTTCAAGGCTGTCCGCATCCCGTCTCTCTGATTATGGCATCAGCTCTCTCCGAAAAAAACATCCCAGTCCTTATGGATTTTATGAAAGCCATCTACCAGACTTCTCTCGTAGAAGATCTGCTTGCCGCCAATCATGCAGATGAGATCATAGCACTATTAAAAGAAGGTACTCACACTACCACCTCCTAACCAAAAGCGCCGCAATATCACCTCCCGGTATAACTTGCCACTAATGGATTTTAATAGTATACTAGAGGAAGCAAAAGGAAGGAAAGAAAGGATGGCAAAAAAAACACAAGATTTAAAACCAGATATTGTACTAAAGAATTACTGGAATGGCAAGAACATATCCACTATGCAATGCCCCTGCGGGTCATGGGATATGATTATGGCACTTATAAAAAACAGTATGACAGCAATGCCAGGAAGTATCAGGCATCAAAAGGACTGGAAGAAGATGAATTTCTGTCAAGGATGAAAAAATCAGATAAATTTACACCAGTCATTACAATGATTGTCTACTATGGCGAAAAGCCCTGGGATGGTGCAGTATCTCTTCATGAGATATTAAATATTCCCGAAGAGTTAAAAGCATTTGTAAATGATTATAAAATCCTGCTTGTAGAGGCAAGAGAAAATAATCTGACATTTCATAATATAAAAAATGTAGCTTTTTTCAATATGATGAAAATTATTCTTGACAAAAATTTATCAAAAGAGGAAGCAAAGAAAAAAGTCATAGACTATGCCAGAGAGCACAATGTAGATAAGTCCGTCATTATGACCGTGGCAGGAGCAACTAATTGTAAACTTGATTACAACGCATTATCCAGGAAAGGAGACTTTGATATGTGTACTTTGTTTGATGAAATTGCAAAAGAAAATGAAGCAAAAGGCGAAGCGAAAGGCATTATCGAGACAGGATTAGAATTTGGGATTCCTGAACATGATATATTGGAACGATTACAAAAGAAGCTGAATTTGTCATTGCAGACAGCACAAGAATATATCAAAATGTATGGAAAACAGACCAGGTACTAGCTGACAAAAAAAGGTGCCGCAATATCATCCCTCAAAAATGATATTGCAGCACTTTTTTCATATGCTATGATTCATAATAGTAAGTCTGCTAGCAAAACATGCCATCTATTATTTTTTCTCACACCCGCATCCACTGTTTCCTGCAATGCCGGTATCAAATTCTGGATTCATAATATAGAAGTTCCTAGAATCCAGGTGATCCTGCACGATGCGCAGAGTTTCTCCAAATCTCTGGAAATGCACCACTTCTCTCATCCTCAAAAACCGAAGCGGCTCTGCCACGTCCGGATCTTTGACTACGCGAAGCAGGTTGTCATAGGTAGTGCGTGCCTTTTGCTCTGCTGCCAGATCCTCAAACAAATCTGTAATTACATCCCCTTTAGACTGAAATTCACAGGCATTATGCGGAATGCCGGCTGCGGCTGTGGGCCACAGAGCGGCTGTGTGATCCACATAGTAAGTGCCAAAGCCTGATTTTTCGATCTGCTCCATGGTCATATCTCTTGTCAGTTGGTGGACAATGGTGCAGATCATCTCCATGTGTGCCAACTCGGCTGCACACAGACCTTGTATATGAAAAGTCACCAAGCAAATATCGTTATAATATTATAACTATTATTGTCCCGAAACCTGAAGTGCACCTCATGGAAATTATTTCCAGTGGAAGTAATATAGTTATTAATATCTGTCGAATTTAGGAGATTTTTCATCATGCAGTCATATCAATTATTGTTGAAAGAGTTTCTGATGGGACGGGTTTATGACTACCGCATCGAATTAAAGTATTCCCAGGAGCGCATGGCTGAAGCTTTACATATCTCACCCCGCTCATATGTTGACTTAGAGCATGGAAAATATTTTTTCTCTGCTTCTACCTTTATCTTTTTCCTCTCAACTCTTCCAGAAAAAGAAAGTCTGCAGCTTTTGAAAGAATTGAGGGCGTTTATCGAAAGGATCGACCAAAATGATTCCTCTTGAAGATCAGCAAATACATGCTCTTTTGCACCAGCTAGGTGCAGATACCAATTACACTGGATTTTTCCAGACTGCATATGCTCTGCATCTTGCCCTGGAAGATCCCTACAGGCTACGCCTGGTCACCAAATGGCTCTACCCGGATGTCGCCATTCACTACCACACAAACTGGAAAGCCGTAGAATACAACATCCGCAAGACCATCACCATCATATGGGATGTTTCCCCACAACTTCTAAGCATCATTGCCCGACATCCCTTATATAAGAAACCACGTCCAGCTCAATTTCTCTCAATCCTGACAGCCCATCTCTCCATAGATGCCCCTGACAGTCACAATTAAATATTGGATTTCGTAGTTTCCTGCCTCTGTTCTGTAAGCAGGGCTTCATAAGCAATGTCTGCAATCTGTTGCAGGACTTTCTGACGCTGTACGAGAGCTTGTTCTGCGCCTTCTTTTGGATGAATCCAGATCTGCGTATCTCCCAATACTACTTTTTCCACCTTGTTCCTCCAGCGTTTTTTACTATACTCTATGTCAGGCAGCTTGTCTTTTTACCACTGTTCGCATGTTGTCATTTCTTGCGCATAAGATAAAGCAGGAGGTAATGACTATGTTTGAACATCTTTCTTTTCCAGAGGGAACAGGTTCCTACGCGATCTATCTAAGAAAAAGCCGCAAAGATCTGGAGGCAGAGGCAAAAGGAGAAGGCGAGACGCTTACGCGTCATCTTCAGATGCTGACCGAGCTGGCACAGCATCTGAACCTGCATATTGAAAAAGTCTATGCCGAAGTTGTCTCCGGGGAATCCATCCAGGACCGTCCCAGGATGCAGGCACTTTTACAGGATGTGGAGGCTTCACAATACGACGGTGTCCTGGTGGCAGAGATCGAGCGGTTAGCCAGAGGCGATACTTCTGATCAGGGCCGGGTGGCAAAAGCGTTTCAGTTTTCCCACACCAAGATTATCACGCCTGCAAGGACCTATGATCCAGAAGATGAATATGACGAAGAATATTTTGAATTTGGCCTTTTTATGTCCCGAAGAGAATACAAAGCCATCCGCCGACGCTTACTCGCCGGCACAAAAGCATCCTGTAAAGAAGGAAAATACACAGGAAGCATCCCGCCCTATGGATATGAGCGCTGCAAACTTTCCAGAGAAAAAGGCTGGTCTTTGTCCATTCTTCCAGATCAGGCGAATGTCGTACGGATGATCTTTCACTGGTATCTCTATGGGATCGAAGGAACTTCTGCAGGTTATGGCAAGATCGCCCAAAAGCTGAATCAGCTGGGGATCGCTTCTCCCTCCGGCGCCCTGTGGACTTCCAACGGGGTCCAAAACATCTTAAGAAACCCTGTCTATGCCGGATATATCAAACATGGGTATCGCAAAAAAGTGAAAAAACTCGTGGATGGACAGCTCACACACAGCCGTCCTCTAAGCCATGACTGTACCCTCTTTCCCGGACGCCATACACCCATTATCTCTGAAGAAGTCTGGCAAGCAGTCCATATGCGCCAGGATTCCAAACGTCACGACTCCTCCGCACAGTATCGTCTGCCTCAAAATCCGCTGTCTGGTCTGATCCGCTGCGGGCACTGCGGCCGTATCATGCAGCGCAAAGCCAACCCATTTCCTACGGAAGCAACGCTTCTGTGTCCCACGCCTGGCTGTTCCACCGTCTCTTCTTCCCTGAAACTGGTAGAACAACGGATCTTAGAAGCGATTACACTCTGTCTGCATCCCCATCCCCTCCCTGCTCCCGCCATCCCTTCTGGTATCACAGAACAGACAGCTCTCCTAAAAGATGCCCTTACTTCCTGCCAACAGGAACTAAAGACCCTCTCCATCCAGCTCACACACCAATATGAACTACTGGAACAAGGGGTCTATACCCAGGAACTCTTTCTCTCACGCCGCGAACAGACACTCGTAAAAAAAGAAACGCTCACTTCCCGCCTGCATCGTCTGACGGAAGAACTCCAGTCAGCAGAGCAACATAGTCAGCCATTTCAGGGTGATCTTCCTTTTCCCTGGACTTTTTCTGATATCTATGAAGCGCTCACCTCCCCTTCTGTCAAAAACTGTCTCCTAAAACAACTGATAGACTATATAATTTATACAAAACCTCCCGAATCCCGTGGCTGTCCGGATCGTTTTACTTTAGAGGTTTTTCTTCTTTTTTAGCATCCCTATCCTCCGTGTGCCGTTTCTTCTGTTCCAATGTCAGTCAGTGTTGCCATACATTCTTTATAAGGCATCGTGTACCTCTGTGACAGATAGCGCATACTCGCACTGAGTTCTCCGTCAGGACCTCCCAATTGCCAAAAGAGATGCTTCCCATTCTTCAGTTCTTGCTGCAAAATAAATACCCATCTGTTCCTGTACGTGTTCACAGATGATCGTTTCCAACGCTTCTCTCTCTTTGCCTTCCATCTTCTCCCATTCGGTCACGCTTCCATCTTCCCGCATCAAAAGAGAGGGCAGCGCTTTTAACTCTTTTTCCCGCTTCATAAAGATTCCCTCGTGTCACTTTATTCTCTTTTATGTATACTCTTCTTTCCTGCAGAATAGGATTTAAAAAACGAAAAGAGTTCTTCTATGCAGACAGCCGCCGCCTATATCCGCGTCTCCACCGAAGACCAGACTGAATACTCTCCCGACAGCCAGTTAAAAAAGATACAAGAATATGCCCATGCCCACCAGATTCTGCTCTCAGAAGACCATATCTATGTGGATGAAGGCATCAGCGGCCGACAAGCCGCCAAACGCCCTGCCTTTTTGCAGATGATCAGAACTGCCAGGCAAAAACCTCGTCCCTTTGATGTGATACTGGTGTGGAAATTCTCCCGTTTTGCCCGGAACCGCCAGGACAGCATCCTCTATAAATCCATGCTTCGCAAAGAATGTGGCATCCAGGTCATCTCCATCACCGAGCAACTGTCCGATGATCCCACAGCCATCTTGATAGAAGCACTGCTAGAAGCTATGGACGAGTATTATTCCATCAATCTGGCCCAGGAAGTCCGCCGGGGTATGTATGAAAAATTTTCCCGCGGCGGTGTAGTCTCCATCCCTCCTTTTGGCTATCGCATGGGTACAGAGCATTTTGAGCCGGAAACAGAACAAGCCCCTTTGATCCCCATGATCTATCAGGATTTTTTAAAAGGTCTCTCCTGTCGGCAGATCGCAGCCAAATTAAATGCACTCGGCGTCCGTACCAGCCGCGGCAACCTCTTTGAGAGCAGAACCATCACCTATATCCTCTCCAATCCCACCTACACCGGAAAACTTCGCCGCACCTCCAGTTCTGACAAAGATTTAACAATCGTAACCGGCCATCATCCGCCTCTCATTGATGAATCCACTTATCAGGCAGTCCAGCATCGTTTGAGTTTGATGCGGGCATCCCATGCACCCCACGCCAGGACAGCTCCTGCCAGCTATATGTTAAAGGGTCTGGTCCGCTGTGGCCAATGCGGCAGTACATTGACACCAGTCTCCAAAGGAAACTCTTTACAATGCCACAAATACACCAAAGGACAATGCACACAGAGTCACCATATCCGCCTTCAAAAACTAAATCAGGCTGTCTTATCCAGGCTCGAAGCCGACCAGCATCCAGGAGATCTCTGTATCACCCTGCCAGATCCTCCCGTCATCCATACTGCTGACCCGACAAATGCTCTGATCCAGCGGGCATACCAAAGACTCGACCGCATCCGGACTGCTTATGAGACAGGCATTGACACGTTAGAAGAATATGCTTCTAAAAAAGCACAGATCCAAAAAGAGATCGACACATTAAAAAAAGACCAGATATCCTCTGCTCCTCTTACCAAGACATGCAAACTCTCTTTTCATCAGGCAATCACATTACTACGTTCTAGCGCGCTGACAGAATCCGCCAAAAATGAACTGCTGCGCGCTTTTGTCTCCCACATCATCTTTACCCGTCCCCAAAATACCATCCAGATCGTCTACTATACAATCCCACTTTAGTGGCATACTTCCTCTGTACGGGCCTGTGCATAAAAGCGGAGAGCGCAGCCACTTCTGCACTCCCCGCTCCTATCTTATCGTTCTATGATCGCATTATCCCTCATGGTATGCTTTCAGATAGATCTCTTTCATCTCAGACATCAACGGATATCTCGGATTTGCGCCAGTACACTGGTCGTTGAAAGCGTTCTCTACCATCTCATCCAAGGTTGCCATGAAGTCTTCTTCTTTGATGCCATATTCTTTGATGGTTCTCTTGATACCAACTTTTTCCTTCAGATCAGCGATTGCTTTAATGAAGTTCTCGAATACTTCGTCATCATTCTTGCCGGTGATACCAACGAATCTTGCCATCTCGCAGTATCTCTCTTTTGCATGCGGATACGGATACTGTGAGAAGGTTCCCATCTTCACAGGTGCCGGATCTGCATTGTAGCGCATAACAAGCTCGATCAACAGAGCGTTAGCAACGCCGTGTGGCAGGTGATGATATGCACCTAATTTATGTGCCATAGAGTGACAGATGCCTAAGAATGCATTTGCAAATGCCATACCAGCCATCGTAGAAGCGTTAGCCATTCTCTCTCTTGCAATTGGATCAGCAGCGCCCTTGTCATAAGCACGTTGCAGATAGGTGAAGATATTCTTCGTAGCCATCAGTGCAAGACCATCTGTATAATCGGTTGCCATGATAGAAGCATATGCCTCTAATGCATGGGTCAGTGCGTCAATACCAGAAGCACTGGTCAGACCCTTCGGCTGATTCATCATGAAGTCTGTGTCAATGATTGCCATATTCGGCAGCAGCTCATAGTCAGCGATTGGCCATTTTGTACCTGTATCTGCATCAGTGATGATCGCGAACGGAGTCACCTCAGAACCTGTACCGGAAGAAGTCGGAATTGCAACAAACATTGCTTTCTGTCCCATCTTCGGGAATACATAGACTCTCTTACGGATATCCATAAAGTCCATAGCCAGGTCTTCAAAATTGCACTCTGGATGCTCATACATCAACCACATAATCTTACCAGCGTCCATAGAGGAACCGCCGCCAAGAGCGATGATAACGTCAGGTCCAAATGCTTTCAGCTGATCTAAACCTTTGCGTGCAATCTGAAGGGTTGGGTCTGGAGCTACCTCATAGAAGCAGGTATGCGTAATGCCCATATCATCTAATAAATCAGTAATTGCTTTTGTATATCCATTGGTATACAGGAATGTATCCGTAACAATGAAGGCTTTCTTCTTATTGTAATAGGTCTTCAGCTCATCCAATGCAACTGGGAGACAACCTTTCTTGAAATAAACCTTCTGAGGCGTACGGAACCAAAGCATATTTTCTCTCCTTTCAGCAACGGTCTTAATATTGATCAGGTGTTTTACATTAACGTTCTCTGATACAGAGTTTCCACCATAAGAACCGCAGCCAAGAGTAAGTGACGGAGCTAACTTAAAGTTATAAAGGTCTCCAATACCACCCTGAGAAGAAGGTGTATTTACCAGAATACGGCAAGTCTTCATGCGTGCTGCATGCTCTGCCATCTTCTCGGTCTCTGACGGATGAATGTACAGAGAAGATGTATGGCCATAGCCACCGTCTGCGATTAATTTCTCTGCCATATCCAGAGCGGTCTTGAAATCCGGAGCTTTGTAAAGTGCCAATACCGGAGATAATTTCTCATGTGCGAACGGCTCAGAGATATCTACAGAAGTCACTTCACCAATCAGAATCTTGGTCTCAGCCGGTACAGTAAAGCCTGCAATCTGAGCAATCGTAGCTGCTTTCTGACCTACGATCTTCGGATTGACAGTTCCTGCCTCTGTCAGAATCACCGCACGTACTTTATCTAATTCTTCTTTATTCAAAATATGGCAGCCGCGTTTAATAAACTCTGCTCTGACTGCTGGATAAATATCTGCGATTGCTGTTACAGACTGCTCAGATGCACAGATCATACCATTGTCAAACGTCTTGGAATGGATAACGGAATAAACTGCTGTCTGAACATCACAACTACTATCCATGATAACTGGTACGTTTCCAGGTCCTACACCGATTGCCGGATGTCCGGATGAATAAGCTGCTTTCACCATGCCAGGTCCGCCAGTTGCCAGGATCACGTCCACAGATTTCATAATCATATTGGACAGCTCGATGGTCGGCTCGTCTACCCAGCCAATGATTCCTTCCGGAGCGCCTGCTTTTACTGCTGCGTCCAGAATAATCCTTGCTGCTTCCACGGTACATTTCTTTGCACGTGGATGCGGGCTGATAATGATCGCATTTCTGGTCTTCAAACAGATCAGACATTTGAAGATTGCCGTAGAAGTCGGGTTCGTGGTAGGAATAACTGCTCCAACAAGACCTACTGGTTCAGCAATTTTCTTAATACCAAAGGCTTTATCTTCTTCAATCACGCCAACTGTCTTAACCTTCTTATAGGCATTATACATGTACTCAGCCGCATAGTGGTTCTTGATAACTTTATCTTCTACCACACCCATACCGGTCTCTTCGCATGCCATCTTAGCAAGCGGAATACGCTGTTTGTTCGCAGCCATAGCAGCCTCGAAAAAGATCTTGTCAACCTGCTCTTCTGTGAACGTAGCGAATACCTTCTGAGCCTCTCTCATTGCCGCGATCTTCTCTTGCAGCAACTGCTCGCTGGTCTTTTCAACCGGTGCACTTTTTGCTTCCTGTTTTGCCATAAATATCCTCCTTTTATAAACTTTATATTTGATATACCAGAATTGCTCTGATAAACCCTCCTATTAATCCCCGTATGTGGCGCCAAAATTATCTAATTTTTACAATTATTCTCACTTTTCGCTCACAACTTTATG
>CAJUGG010000062.1 GCA_910585995.1 uncultured Lachnospiraceae bacterium | reverse complement strand
CATTCTTTGCATTGGTAATCTTTGTAGTTGTCCCAAGGGTCATCTGCTCGATAATCTCGTCGCGGTCAATACCTGATACCATACCTCCAAAACCTCTTAGAGAGGTATTCCCCAAACTGCTTGTCGATGATACACTTGCCATATCTTTCTATCTCTCCTTTCCTACTTATCCACTCTACTGCCGCTCTCCAATCCTTTTATCCTGACTCTGGGCACGCTCTTAGCCCGCCCTTTATCTTATGGAGTCTTGCAGCAACATCTTCCTATCTTGAAAAATCATTTTTTATCTATACTTATTTATCGACATGATGTATAATAAAGATAACACTTGAAAATCATTTTTACTAATTTTGTGTCTGTTTTACGGCACAATCTCACTATTTGGAGGTACGGTTTTGTCTATCATTATTACAGTTTCAAATCAGAAAGGCGGTGTGGGCAAGACCACCACGTCCGCTGCTCTGGCTTCCGGTATCTTTCTGACGGGCAGAAAGGTGCTGGGAATCGATCTGGACCCCCAGGGCAACCTGGGTTTTTGTCTGGGAGCCGGCACAGATAATCCCTACACCATCCTGGACGTCCTGAAAGGGAATGTCCCTGTCAAAGAGGCTCTGGTGCGAGGTGACGGCACCTGTGATCTGTTAGTGTCCGATATCACACTCAGCAGCAGCGGCCTGGAGAAGATCCCTGACAGGCGTGAATGTATCTTACGGGACGCGATCGCACCTGTGATCGATCAATATGATTATATCATCATCGATACGCCGCCGGCTCTGAATCTTCTGACAGTCAATGCGTATTCCACCTCGGATCACCTGATCATCCCCATGTCTTCCGACATCTTAAGCCTGGTGGGTCTTGCGCAGTTAAAGGAGACGATTGAGTCGGTACGAAATACGTTTAATCCCAATTTCAACGTACTGGGTATCCTACTCACCAAGTTCAACCGACGCACGCTGTTATCCAAGGATGTCTTAGATATGGCCAATCAGTTAGCAGGCCAGATCAACACCAAAGTATTTGAGACAAAGATCCGCTCCGGCGTGGCAATCGCCGAAGCCCCGGCACACGGCGAAAGCATCTTCACCTACAACCCCAACTCGCCAGCGGTACAGGATTACGCGGAATTTCTGTTAGAGATTGCAACCGATATTCATTTAAGATAATATAAAAATCAGCAACGAAATTATAATCAGGAGGCACATATATGGCTAAGAAAACAAATAAAACGACACATGTACTGGATCTTTTGACCAATGGCGGTCCGCAGGAGAATAAAAGCGACGTTCAGTCTCACACAGTCACTCCTTCCACTGTAACAGTTGTGGACGAAGGCAGCCGCAACGACCGGCTCTCTCAGGAGATCCTGACGAAGCTTTCCGAGGAGTTGGAGGACGAAGTGCGTCAGGAATCCGGCGCACAGGCCCCCCAGGAGCCTCAGAAAGCGCCCACACCAGCACCAGAAGAGGATACCTCCGCTGCACCCGAACCGCAGCCAGAAGCTCCTGCAGAGCCGGAAGCAGAAGCTCCCATAAAATTTGGTGATCCCAAAGAGGAAGGCTATCACTTTATCAACGTCATGGAAAAACTGCTGATGAAGCAGGATCTGGACAATATCCTGGCACAGTACAACGTCTGCCAGTGCAACCGCTGCAAAGCCGACGTCTGCGCCCTGACCCTGACTGCACTTCCGTCCAAATACGTAGTAGCCGGCGACTCCACTGTCTCCCCGGTACTCAGCTATTACGAGAATCGTTTCAAGATCACTATGCTGACCGAACTGATCAAAGCCTGCACCAAAGTCCGCGAAAACCCGCGGCATGAAACTAAATAATCCAACAAAAAAACGAACCCCCGGAATATTTACCTTATTTCCGGGGGTTCGTCTTTGTGTATAACTATTCTTTCAGTCCTTCCGAGAACCGCTCCAGCAGGCGGTCGATCACGTGTACCAGGTGGCCGATCTCTGGTTTGGTCAGCTGTTCGTCAGCGCCTAACTCTTCTCCTTTGATCCGCATCTGCTCATTGATCAAGGAGGAGAAGATCACTACCGGAAGCTTTTTAAGCCGTGGATCGTCTTTGACCAGTTTGGTCAGACGATGGCCGTCCATCTCCGGCATCTCGATATCTGTGATGATCAGATTTACTTTCTCATAAAGATCTTCATCATTTTTGATGGATGACAGATAATCCCATGCCTCTTGTCCATTGCTGAAATTCTTGACATTCATAAAGCCGGCACGCTCTAAAGAGTCATCAATCATCTTCTGCAGCAGGATCGAATCCTCAGCGATCACCAGCGGACACTCACAGAGAGGACGATCTCCCATCTGCTCCACTTCAGACATCTGAATCGTTGTCTCCGGCGCAATCTCTGCCACGATCTTCTCAAAATCTAAGATCGTCACCAGCTCGCCCTCACACTGAGCAATACCAGTTGCCACTCCTTCATCTCCATGGCTCAAGGTCTTGTCCGGTTTTTGGATATCTTTCCAGGAGATCCGGCTGATCCCCTCGATACTCTGTACACGGAACGCAACTGTCATCTTGTTGAAATTCGTCACGATGAACAAGTCCCTGCTGCCGTGTTCCAGATTCTCATTCGTCAGATAATAGCCGAGATCGATCACGGTGATCAGAATGTCTCTGGGCTTAAAGATCCCCTCCACAGCCGGATGGGCATGCGGCATGGCTTTAACTCTCTCAGCCATCATAATCTCTTTTACCTTTGCCACATTGATCCCATAGAATTCACCCTGGATGGTGAATTTCATAATCTCAATCTCATTCGTACCTGATTCCAGAAGAATACCTTCTTTTTCTTTCTCCATGTTCATCTACTCCTTCCCTACAGATGCTTTTCCGGTCTGCCTGCTGTCCGGATGATTACATCTCCATTACCTACATTCAGAAGCATCGTCCTCGCATAGCTTCCTCCGATGTCCTCTGCTTTGATGGTCATACGCTCCTCTCGCAAGATCTGTTTTACCATAGAAGCATTGCGCTCTCCGATATTGCCAAAATTCGCATTTCCTCGGATCTCGAACATCTTCGCGCCCCCGGCGATCTTGACGACAGTCCTGCTTTTCAGCATACCAAAAGCTGTCATCTTGCGGATCATCTCTTTGAGTCCGCTGTCTGCATATTTAAACACTTTCGGATCACTTGGATCTACTCTGGCCGGAAGCATAATATGCAAAAGCCCCCCGAGTTTTAAGAAAGGATCATACATTGTAATTCCAATACAGGAACCCAGCGCATAGGTGATAATCTGGCCGCCTCCCCTGGTAAATTTCATATCTCCAATACCAACCTTTAAATCCTTTTCTGTCACGATAACACACCCAATTTCTCTAAGATACAATTTAGGGACTGGATGTCAGGGAGCATCAAAAGCCCATCGGAAAGCCTGACACCATCCATAATAAACTCCGCGTTAATATACATCAATTTATCTGTCTCATAACCATATTCTGCGATGGGAACCGTCAGGATGCCTCCTAACATATTGACCGTCGAACTGGGTACGGACAGATCAATCTCCACTCCTACCAGTTGTGTAAATGCATTTACATAAGAACAGATGATAATATTTCCCACTTCTTCGAGAGCAGAATAGGCCAGCTCATCGATCTCTTCAAACGATTCATAATGCTGCCCAATCAGCTTTTCCAAGACGGCAGTCATCATATCCTGTTTAAAGACAAAGAGCATCAGACCATTCACTTCATTGCTCATCTGCACCAGTGTAGCGGCCACTAACTCCTCGATCTGACCCATGCGCTCCACCGTCTCCTCATAGCCTAAGATACTCACTTCAGGAATCGAGATACGGATCTCTTTTTGCAGAAGCTTAGACAGGGAGGTAGCAGCATGACTTGTGCCAATGCTGCTGATCTCTTTCATCACGTCCAGTTCCTGAAGATTCATGTCCTCATAACTTTTTATTCTCATAGATACCTCATACTTTCTATCTAGCCACGAAGAGAGTTAATCGTGGATTCTATCTCATCCGAAGTTGTCACCATCTTGAGCGCATAGGAGAATGCTCTCTGGCACTCAATCACGCTGACCATCTCTTTAGCTACATCTGTCCCGGAAGTCTCTAAGACTTTGTTGACCAATGCAGGATTCTCCACCAGGATCGGCTCCATCCCCTGCGCGTTTTCTGTAGGCGCAAATTCATTGTCTCCTACGCTTAAGAGACGGCTTGGATTGGTAAATGTGTAGACACCCGGTGTATTCTCCGTGATATCCACATATTCCTGGCTTCCCTCTTCTAAGCGTGCCACCTCGATCGGCTCTCCATCCTCATCCAGCACCAATTTGTTGGAATCTGTCATCAGATAAAACGTCCCGTCCATATCCCCTCTGTGAAAATGGCCGCTTCTGGTATAGGTGATCGCCTCTGTCTCTGGATCTCTCACCATAAAAAATGCATGGTCCTGCATAATGGCAAAATCCAGAAAACTGTTGCTCGCCGTAACAGAATCCGTACTAAAATCCGTATAAGTACGCTGCATCCTGACTCCGTTGCCCGCCATCAGATTGGTCACGGCATCTTCGGAATCATTCAGGTTATAGTTTAAAAGGTCGGTAAAGGCTGCTGTCTTGGCTTTGTAGCCATTATTATTGACATTGGCGAGGTTATTGGCCATCACGCCTAACTTGGTGGCAAAACTGCCTGCTCCTAGTGCTCCTGTATAAAATGATTGGTTCATCGTATCCTTCCCCCTTACAGTCTGCCTACATCCGTAGCAGATTTACTCATCACCTGATCATACATCTTCAACACCTGCGCAGCGCTCTGCAGTGCTCTCTGGGAGGTCATCATAGAGGTCATCTCCTCCACCATGTCCACATTGGATTTCTCTAGCATCTGCCAGAGCACTCCGGTCTCTCCCTGCACTTCACGGGGCGCCTGGTTGGTGGAAAATGTTCCATAGTCTTCTTTGTGGAGCTGCTCATAATCTTCAAAATCCACAATCCGCAGAGTCCCTGCTTCTCTTAGATCACCGTCCTCATCCACGATCTGGATGACACCATTACTGTCTACAGAAAAATTCTCATTATCGATCTGAATAGGTCCGCCTACTCCTTGTACGCGGCCCACACCGTTTAATAACAGGTAGCCTTCATTATCCACCTGAAAACAGCCGTTTCTCGTATACTGCACACCATTCGGGGTATCCACACAGAAAAACCCATTTCCTGTCAGGGCAAAATCATAGATCCCGCCCGTCTCGTCAAAGCTTCCTTGCTCATAATTCACATGCGTCTGCTGAGAAGTCCGAATCTTGGATGTCACTCCCATCTCCTCTGCGCCTTCTTTATACTGGCGTCCTGTCCGATAGAGCATCTCTTCCTCAAACGTGCTGCTCGTCATCTTATCCCGCTTGTACCCTGGTGTCTGCACATTGACCATATTGTTGCTGATCACATTCAGATTTCTGCTCTGAGTCAACATACCAGATGCCAGATTGTAAAATCCCTGATACATACCCATCTCCTCCTTATTTAGGTTCCGCAATTCCCCTCTCAAGCCCCCTTATCTAAGAGCATTTTCAGCCACTTGGGTGTCAGAAAATCCTCTTGGGGCTTGCTCGGCTCATTGCTGTTTTTTTATCTAAGTTCCGCAATTCCCCTCTCAAGCCCCCTTATCTAAGAGCATTTTCAGCCACTTGGGTGTCAGAAAATCCTCTTGGGGCTTGCTCGGCTCATTGCTGTTTTTTATCTAAGTTCCGCAATTCCCCTCTCAAGCCCCCTTATCTAAGAGCATTTTCAGCCACTTGGGTGTCTGAAAATCCTCTTGGGGCTTGCTCGGCTCATTGCTGTTTTTGGTGATCTATGTATGATAGGCACTCATATACGATTTCAGCTTGCGTATCGCGCTGCTGTGTATCTGAGAGATCCTCGGTTCACTTACTCCAAGAACCTGCGCAATCTGCCCCATATTCAGTTCTTCCACATAATACAGGGAGACTACTAATTTTTCTTTTTCTTTCAGATGTTCCACTGCCTCTGCTAGTACCTGGCGGGCTTCTTCTCTTAAAAATGCACTCTCTGGCTGAGAACTCTGGTCTCTGCTCGAAAGCTGCAGAGAGTGATGTTCATCCTCATCATCCTCTAACATATCCAAAGAAAGTACATTCATAATCACACTCATGCGCTGAAACTTTCTGTATTTTTTCACATCCATCCCCAGAGCATTTGCGATCTCTTCATCGGTGGCATCATTGCCAAGCGACATCCGGGTCTCTTCCATCAGTTTTACCTGTTTTCTAAAATCCCTGGGCATCCAGTCGTTTTTGCGCACCAGGTCAATAATCATCCCGCGAATCCGTCTCGAAATAAATGTCTCAAATTTATTATCCCGCTCCGGGTCGTATCTGTCAATCCCTTTCATGATGGCAATAACGCCTTCATTGATAATATCTTCCATCTGCAAAGAGCCAGAATAGATTCCCCGCATCTGAGAAGCGATGGTCTTAACAATATAAAGATAACGCATGACCAGCTCCTGCTTCACATCCAGTCTCTTCGTATCCTGATATAAAAGCAGCAGTTCTTCATTTGTCTTGCCTTTTATATTTTCCGTTGGCATCATGCAAAACCCCTTATCGCTCAGGCGCCTTTGCGCTCTGGACCTTCCAGAGTCAGACTTCCGATCGACTGTATCTGAATATTATTTGATATCTCATTAAAAGACAATACTCTGACATTCGGATAAAACTGATCGATCAGCCGATAGAAATGGACTCTCATCACCTGAGAAGTCAAGATCACCGGGCTTTGGGACAGACTGTTGAATTTCTTAAGCTGTACAGTGATCTGGTTGATCAGGCTCTGGAGCACTTCCGGACTCAATGCCAGATAATACCCTCTGTCTCCCTTGGACAGACATCCAACCATCGTCCGCTCCAGCTCGGAATCCAGAGTCAGCACCTTCATGCTGCCATCCTCGCAGTACAGTCTGGTAATCGTCCGCTTCAGTGCAGTACGGATTCTCTCGATCATACCATCCACATCTTTGACCGGAAGTCCTGTCTCTGAGATCACTTCCATGGTCGTCTCAATAATCGTCTCTAAGTCTTTGATGGGCACGCCTTCTTTTAACAGGCTCGTAAGTATTTTCTGAAATAAACTGTAGTTAATAATATTGGGAAATGCCTCTTCAATCAATTCTGGTGAAACTTTTTTCACATTCTCGATTAAGTGCATAATCTCCTGTCTGGTAATCAGCTCATGTGCATGCTGACGCACCACTTCTGACAGATGGGTCACAAGCACTGACAGAGGGTCAATAACAGTATATCCGTAGATCTCTGCCATCTCCCGATCCTCCGGACGGATCCAGCGGCTGGGAATACCATAAGCCGGTTCGATGGTCTCGATACCATCGATCTCTTTTTCTGGATTTTCTGGTTCCAGGGCCAGGTAATAGTCCACTAAAAGTTCGCCCTTAGCCACTTCTTCCCCTTTGATCTTGATACAATACTGGTTGGTATTCAGACCAGAACTGTCTCTTAAGCGGATCGAAGGCACCACAAAACCCATATCCTGCGCATACTGTCTGCGGAAGATGACGATTCGGTTGATCAGGCGTCCTCCTACCGTCTCATCCACCAGAGGAATCAGACTGTAGCCAAACTCCATCTCGATCGCTTCCACGGTCAACAGACTGTAGACATTGTTGACATCTTTGAAATACTCTTCTTCCGTCACCTGTCTTAAGGTCTCCTGACTCTCACCAGCAGCTGCTTCAGGCTCTTCGGGGGCTTGCGGTGCACTGCCAAAGCCAGCGGGTCCGGCCATCGCCAATCCCGGCTCTTCCTTCAGTCTTCTCGACAGATAATAACCGCCGCCCAAAAGTCCCAGCGACACAATCATAAGCTGGATGACTGGCATCCCTGGGATCACTGCCAAGACAGCAATCACCACGCCGCTGACCATAATCGCTGTGGGCTGTGCCGCAAACTGTTTGGAGATATCGTCATTTAAGCTGCCTTCTGCCACCGCTCTTGTTACGATCATACCGGTAGCTGTGGAGATTAAAAGCGACGGGATCTGTCCCACCAGACCATCACCCACAGTTGCGATGGAATAGGTCGTCAGCACTACACCGATACTCTCACCCGACTGGATGATACCAATGATCGCTCCACCGATTAAGTTGATTGCAGTAGTGATCAAAGACATCACCGAATCACCTTTTACGATCTTGGTTGCACCATCCATGGAACCATAAAAATCTGCTTCTCTCTGGATCTTTTCACGCCGGGCTTTCGCCTGCTGTTCATCGATCAGACCAGAGTTTAAGTCCGCATCGATCGCCATCTGTTTACCTGGCATTGCGTCCAGAGTAAATCTCGCAGCCACCTCAGAGACACGCTCCGCACCTTTGGTGATAACGATGAACTGCATCAATACGATAATAAAATAGATGACAAGACCAACGACCACATTTCCCTGTAGGATAAAATCGCCAAATGCCTTGATGATCTGTCCCGAAGACCCGGAATTGCTTAAGATATTTCTTGTGGTAGACACGTTGATACCCAGACGAAACAGAGTAGTAATCAGCAAGAGAGAAGGAAATATAGCAAATTCCAACGGTTCCCGTATCGTCATCGTGATCACCAGGATCATCAGGGAAAGCGACATATTCAGTATAATCGCCACGTCCACAATCGCCACAGGCAACGGTATGATCAGCAAAAGTATGATTGTAAGTACAAAAAGTACAACTGAGTAACTTAATAGCTTCTTCATCTAAGACTCCATCTATCCATTAATAAATATGCGGCCTTCGCTCCTGTCATTACTTGAGCATCTCTTCTCTGTGGCTGATCCGGTAGATATATACCAGGACTTCTGCCACCGCGCCGTAAAACTCCGGCGGGATCTCCCGCTCCACATCACAGGAAGCATAGAGCGCCCTGGCCAGAGATCTGTTCTCAAGAACATATACCCCATGCTCCTCTGCCAGCTTTATAATCCGAAGTGCCAGATGGTCCTGACCTTTCGCAAGCACCACAGGCGCTCCGTGTCTGTCAGGATCATATTTTAAAGCGACGGCAAAATGAGTTGGGTTTTTGATGACTACATCGGCTTCCGGCACACTCTGCATCATCCGGCTGAAAGCCATCTGACGCTGGATCTTCCGGATCCTGCCCTTGATCTCCGGATTACCTTCCATCATCTTATATTCATCTTTGACTTCCTGTTTGGTCATCTTCAGATTATTCTCATAGTCCCATCTTTGATACAGAAAATCAAAAAAAGCCACAATCGCAAAAGCGATGCAGACATTCTTTACCAAGCCGAACGTCAGTTCTAATGTGTAGGCCGTTGCATTCATCGTCTGCATATCGATCATCCGCGCAATCGGCAGCACATCCGCCTTGAGCAGATTGATCAAAAGCACCAGCAGAATGGATACCTTTAAAAGATTCTTTGCTAAGTCCACCAACTTTTTGATGCCGAACATCTTTTTAATGCCGCTGATGGGATTCAGCTTGCTGAACTTGGGTCTTAATACCTTGAATGTGACATTGAATCGCGTCTGTACTCCATGAGCAACAATGCCAAGCACCGCGGCTGCCAAAAGAAGAGGCAGGGCACATTTTAGTACCGAGACTACGGTGAACATGAAGATCTGTCCTCCCTGATCCAGCGGATGATAATCTCCCACGGAAGAGAAAAAGTATCTCATATAATCTCTCACTGTCTCATAGATCAAAGGAAGCATTACCCGGATCATGCAGAACACGCCAAACAGCATAACTACCGTAACAATATCGCGGCTCTGAAAGACGTTTCCTTCAGAACGCGCATCTTTTCGCCGCTTACTGGTTGGTTGTTCGGTCTTCTCCTGTCCGTTTGACTCCGCCAAGCTCACCACTCCCTTCTGCGGTCAAAAGTCTATGCCAGCAGAACCAGCGCTCTTTCTATATATTCAAACATATTGTCAATTATCATATATAATCGATCTGCCATGGGATTAAACAGATACAACAGCATCATCAGTCCCACGATGATCTTTAACTGGAAATTCACTGCGAACACATTGATCTGTGGTATAACTCGCATCAGAATCCCCACTGCCGCCTCCGTCACCAGCTCAATGGCGATGATGGGAAACGCAAACTGCAGTCCCATAGCGATGCTGCTTCGAAACACCTGCATCATCAGCTCCGGAAGCTGCGTCCGTATCACCACTTCTCCAAACGGCACAATCTCTGCGGATATATAGATCAGCTCCAACAGCCGCAGATGCCCGTTGGTGGTCAAAAATACCATCACTAAAAATGCATAGTACAACCCGGAGGTGATGGTCATCTGCGTGTTGTACTGCGGATCATAGATCTGCGCCATGGAAAGTCCCATGGTAGCATCTATGATGGCAGAAGCAAAACGGATGATGGCAAAGCAAAGTTCCATGGAGAATCCAATCACAAACCCCACCATCAATTCTTTTGTGAGCATCAGGCCAAACTCCCAAAGATTTGCCGGCTCATGCCCAAGGATGCCATCTGTATTCAGATACATCAGATAAGACAGCGCAGCAATCAAAGCTCCTTTTGCCACATTGGGAAAATTTGAGCGTCCCAGCACTGGATTAAAAAATATGGCTCCGGTCATCCGCATGAATACCAGAGCGAAAAGGATAAACATATCCTATCAGCCCCCTGCAATCAGTGATACCATCTGCCTTAGGAAATCCTGAAGCATACTTAGGATACTGCTTCCCAAAAATCCCATAACTGCCAGTATCGCCAAAAACTTGGGCACAAATGTCAGTGTCTGCTCATTGATCTGTGTTGCTGCCTGAAAGATGGAGATCACCACACCAACCACCATACTGACTAACAAAAATGGCAGAGCCAGTCTGAGTGCCAGTTGAAAGGTCATATACATAATATCAAGAATCTCTAAGTCTGTCATTGGTAATTCCCTCCTCTATGCTCACTGAAATCCCGCTACAATTCCGGAGAAGAGCAGCTCCCAGCCGTCCACTGTCACAAACAAAAGAAGTTTAAACGGCAGCGATACCATCGCCGGAGGCAGCATGACCATACCCATGGACATCAGTGTCGTGGAGACGATAATATCCACTAACAAAAATGGAAGGTAGATCAAAAACCCCGCGATAAACCCTTTCTTTAATTCACAGGTCATAAAAGACGGCACAACCACTGTCAGAGGATAGTCCCTTGGGTCTTCTTCCAGTTCTGTATGGGACATATTGAGAAAATTCTGCAAAGTCTCCGGCTCCGTATTGCTTAACATAAATTCCTTCAGAGGAACCACCATCCGCTCTAAAGCCTCATCCTGCGTGATCTCCTCTCTCAGATAAGGCTGATAGGCGGTCTCATTGATCTCACTGATCACTGGACTCATAATATAGATCGTTAAAAATATAGCAATCCCTGTCAGAACCATATTCGGCGGTGACTGCTGCACACCCATGGCATTTCTCGTAAAAGACAGAATAATAATCGTCCTGGTAAACGAGGTCATCATCACCACGATGGACGGCAAAAGTGCCGCCAGCGTAAGCATATAGATCACTTCCAGGGTGGGAACACTCCCGCCGTTTAACTGTGTCAAAAGGTCACTCATCTTTTTCTCCGTCTCTCTTTGGCAGATGCTTCAGACATTTTTCCAGAACCTCCTGAAAAGAAGGCATTTCTCTATTGTCCGGCGTGAGCGGCATGTCCGAATCGAACTCCCCCTCCACTTCTGTAAGCAGTTGCACTCCGGCCTGACTTGCACCCATCAGATAGGTATGCTCTCCTACTTTGACAAGCAAGATCATCCTGTCCTGCCCCACCTGGATATGTTCGATCACTTTCATATGCCGCAGACCGGAAGTCTTCATCCCCTGTTTTCCCAACTGACGGCTGCACCAATAAGCGAGTAAAAGCACAGCCACAACGGTAAGGAATGTACTAAACAGAGACAAACCTCCCATATTATAAGCTCTCCGGATTGATCTCTTTGCTGACAATCTCCGTGATACGGATACCAAAGTTATCTTCTACCACGACGATATCGCCTTTGGCAATACATTTTCCATTGACAAAGAGGTCTACCTGCTCTCCAGCCATCTTGTCTAAGACAACCAGCGTGCCCTGCGTAAATTCCAGGATATCCCGCACCAGACGTTTGGTCCGGCCGATCTCCACGGAGATCTCCATCGGCACTTTCATGAGCATCTCCCGGTTGGTCTTGTCTTCCATACCCTCTCCTGCCTCGTCGCTGATCTGCTCGGAAGACAGAGGTTTGATAATGGAACTGCTCGTGCTGCCGGAAGAATCGGAAGATGTAGCTTTTGGAGCCTTCATCATCTCCATCATCTGCATCTGTGTCTGCTGCATCTGGTTCAAAAGCTGCAGCATCATCGGGTCCATACCCATAGGCGGATACGGATAATATGGCTGCTGTGCCTGACCCTGAACCGGCTGTACTGGTACTCCCGGAGTCGGTGCTGGTGCTGGAGCCGGTGCAGGCTCGCTGCTTCCCATAGAAGCCATCAGAGCATCCATCTCCTCCTGAGACATACTGCCTCCTGTCGATGCCGGAGCTGGTGCAGGCGTCGGTTCGCCACCTCCCATAGAAGCCATCAGGGCATCCATCTCCTCCTGAGACATACTGCCTCCTGTCGATGCCGGAGCTGGTGCAGGTGCCGGCTCGTCGCCTCCCATAGAAGCCAATAAGGCATCCATCTCCTCCTGGGACAGATTGCCTCCTGTCGATGCCGGGACTGGTTCTGGTGCTGCTTCCGGCTCAGCAGCCGGCGCATCTGCTACCAGATGAATGTCATCCAGTGAAGCATCATCGCCTCCTAAGCCAAACGGCACTAGCAGACGTTTTGCCAACTTGGTTGACATAATATTCATAAATTCACTGCTTAATTTATCTTCGATTTCCAGACGAAACCGGACGACGACCATTCCTTCATCATCCGTAAAATACTTTTCTTTAAATTCCTCAGGCTCTCCTACATCAAATGATTTTGGAGTAGAAATATTAACGGGAAAACCCAAAAACTCAGACAGCGCTGTAGCAGAAGCTCCCATCATCTGATTCATGATCTCACAGATTGCGCTGATGTGAATCTCATCCAGTCCAAAGGAATCATCTGAAAGATCCGTCCCCATCAGAGTGCTTACAATCACCCTTACGTCTTCCCGGCGGAAGATCATCACATTCCGTCCGTCAAGACCTTCCACATAGGCGATCTCAACCCCGATAGCCGGTTCTAATCTCTTAAACTCAAATTCTTCGCGAGTCTGAACCGATACCGTAGGCGTCGTGATATCCACCTTTGTGCCCAGCAATGTGGAAACTGCAGTTGCTGAGGCGCCGAGACTAATATTCATAATCTCGCCTATGGCATCTATTTCCATTTCATTAAAGCCTTTAGCGCCCATTTCTCTATATCTCCTTTTGTCCTATTTTACTTTCCGATGTCCAGCGCTTTCTGCGCCATCATTTTGAGTGCGTTCAATGCTGTGACATTCGCGTCGTAGGACCTGGTCGCTGACATGGAATCAATCGTTTCTTTTAAAAGGTCCACATTGGGCATCTCAACAAAACCGTCTTCGTTGGCATCTGGATGTCCCGGATTGTATACCATCTTCATCTCCCGGTCATCCTCTACGATCTCTGCTACCCGTACGCCCACATTACGGCTTGGGATTCCCTTACCCTGTGCAGCACTTCTCATCGCTTCCTGAAAAGAGCCGGAACCATAGCTCTCAAACACCACATCCTTCCGGCGATAGGCGCCCCCTTCTTCTGTCCGGGTCGTATCGATATTGGAGATATTCTCCGCTGCGATATCCATCCTGAGACGCTGTGCGCTAAGTGCAGATGCACTAATATCAAATGAGCTTAAAAAAGCCATACTTTTTCCTCCTGCTCCTTATTGTCCCAAGATTGTCTTGACAGTCTCCACAATACGCTCCTGGTTAAAAGGTTTTACGATAAAATCTTTTGCTCCGGATTTGATCGCATCCACTACCATGCTCTCCTGACCCATAGCTGTACACATAACAATCTTGGCATCCGGATGGTTTCCTTTGATCGCCTTCAGTGCCTGAAGTCCATCCATATTGGGCATGGTAATATCCATAATCACCATATCCGGATTCTCTTCTTCATACTTCTTAACGGCTTCTGCTCCATCCTGTGCCTCTACAAAATTGTCATATCCACTCTTCATCAAAGTGTTCTTGACCATCATTCTCATAAATGCAGCATCATCAACCAGCATAATCTTTGCCATTGTTCTTTCCTCTCACTTTCCTGATTAATTAATTTAAACATGTAATTTATTCAGATGCAGCCGCTTCCGGTTCTCCCTCCAGACTCTCTTCTTCCTCGTAGAGTCTTTGGTTAATCCGCACTGCCACATTCTTTTTATAGATACCCATCTTGCCGGTAAACCAAGGCTGACGGCCAACAAACAGTTTCACATCTTTGTCTTTTGGCTTACTCATATCTATCACATCACCCTCTTTTAAGTGATAGATATCACTCACATCGAGCGTGATCGTTCCAAGCTGCCCCGTAACCGGAAGCAGGGAATCCCTGATGTTCTCCAGGATTGTATCCTTGTTATCCTCATAGGCATAGCCTCTTGCAATATGCTTACGCATGTCGATCACATGGAAGATGTTCTCCAACAGCGTACCTGGCATACAGATCCGGATCTTCTCCACGGCAAGACCGGAGACATCCACATTCAGATGGATGATCGCCACCGTCTCATCCAGGCCCACATCCTGCATCATACTGGGATTGTCTTCAATCCTGAGAGCCTTGAAATCCATACTGATATAGTTGGCAAAACCATCCTTTAAAGCCTGGATCAGATAGGAAAGAATCCTGCGGTACAAGGCAATCTCCACATCCGAATAGCGATATCCTGCCTCGACCTTAATGACCTGGTCGCCGCCGCCCAACATATGTTCGATCAGCGTGATGACCAACCCAGGCGTCACATAGATCATCAAAGGAACCATATTCTTGTTATGATCCTGTATTGAAGCCTCTACCAGAGTGACGGAATCATTCTCATTGAGCGAGTTGACGTACTCATAATAACGACGCTCCTGTACCTCCAGGACTGTGATGTCGGTCATGACCCGGAACACACCATTGATCTGAGAAGTTATGATCCGCGCATAATTTTCGAACACGCTGGTCAGAATCTTCATCTTATCCTTTGTAAATTTTCTGGGGCTGTAAAAATCGTATTTACTATACTTAACCGTCTCGGTCACAGTCTTTTCTTTTTTCTCCGCTTTTTCCGGTTCTTCCTGGCCGCCCCCCGGCTGCATGGACTTTAAAAGCGCGTCAATCTGACTTTGGGACAATACATCTGACATCTAAAAAGCCACCTTTTCTCAATAGTTATTCCTGAGTGATCTCTCCTTCGGGAGGAGTTGCTTCTCCTTCCGGCGCAGTCGTCGTTTCCTCCGATGGATTCAGTTCCTCCTCTGGAATCGCGCTTGCTGCTCCTTCCGAACCGCCGCCAACGGTCTCAAAAGCCTCTGCGGCATTATCGGCTCCCGTTACTAATACATTACCAGCATCCAGATCATCCAAAAATTCATCATAATAATCATTCATGGACTTGATATCGGCTCCGCTGTCCACGATCAGAAATTCTACTCTTCGGTTCTTGGCCCTTCCTTCACTGGTCTGGTTGTCATCCACTGAACGGTACTGGCCAAAGCTAAGCCCAACCAGTTTACTTGGGTCAATCACATTCTGCTGCTGGATATAGGCTGCCACCTCCGCGGAACGCATAGCAGAGAGCACCCGGTCCGTCCTTGCATTGTTCGCTCTGTCTGCCCGCGCCTGTGCTGTGTGTCCCATAATATTAATCTGAGAGATATTCTCATCATATGGTTCTAAGACACTGCACAGAATATCCAGAATCCCAATCGCTTCATCGGTCAGTTCTGAGCTGTCTCCATTAAAAAACGCCTGGTTTTCAAACAGTAAAAATGTATAGCCATCCTGACGGGAGATCGACACTCCCTCGACACCGCTGCTGGTCAGTGCTTCCATCAGAGCAATATACAGCTCTTCTGGATTGTTTGGGTCGGAGATGGACTCATCAAAATCCATATTTCCTGACACATCATACTCCGCCTCAGAGATATCCTGGTTAATTGCGATCTGTTCCGTCTCACCGGAATTAGGGAAGATACTCTTGACAAAGATCTCCCATTTTTGCTGGTCTAAGCTCGACATGGAATACAACATTACAAAGAAACAGAGCAACAGTGTCACCATGTCACCATAAGTATCCATCCAGCTTCCGCAGTCTTCACCGCCTCCGCCTTTTTTTCGTCTGCTCATCAGCCTTGTTCACCGCCTCCCTGGCTCTGTGCTGCCTTTAAGAGAAGCTTCTTCTGCTGAGACTGTTTCATACAGGACAACAGATGTTCTCTTAAGAATTTCGGATTCTCACCTGCCTGGATCCCCATAATACCTTCGATTACTGTCATACAGAAAAGTTCTTCTTCCGCTTGCCGTACACGAAGCTTCTTCGCAATCGGCTGGAAGAACAGATTGGCAAACAAACTGCCGTAAAAGGTCGTGATCAATGCCACAGACATATCTTCTCCGAGCGTGCTGGCACCGCCGCCTCCGTCTAAGTTCATACCTTTTAACATATTGATCAGACCGATCAGCGTACCGACCATACCAAATGCCGGACAGTAAGAGGATGCTTTTTCATAGAGACCTGCGGCTTCATCATGTCTGGCCATCATATCGTCCATCTGCTTTTCCAGCATGGAACGAACCTTGTCCGGGTCGTTGGCATCCACGATCATCAGCACACTCTGTTTTAAGAACGGGTCTTTGATCTCTTCTGCCTTCTCCTCCAGCGCCAGCAGACCATTCTGTCTGGCTAACATGGCCAAGTCTACTAATTGATCCACTAATTTAGGAATATCATATTTTTTCCCGCGGGTCAATACCATAAGCTGCTTTGGTATATCTTTTAAGATACGGAAGGGGTAGCTGGCCAGCACAGCTGCAATGGTTCCGCCGAGCACGATTGCCAAACTTTGAAAGTCGATAAAATTGCCCAGTTTCGAGGTTCCGATCCCCCATACAACCAGTCCCATGCCCATCACGATACCGATAAGCGTTGTTACATCCATTATTTACTCCTCCTTGCTAAATATCAGCAATTTTTTCTTATTCAAGACAATAGATTTGCTGGCAAAACCAGTAATCTATCGTACAAGACAATAGGTTTGCTGGCGGAGCCGGCAATCTATTGTACATAGCAATAAAAAGCATATCGAATATGTGTTCTATCACAAAACCTTTTCTGGTATGATACAGCTTTTATAAAAAGACCGTAACTGCTCCACAACGGATTCTGCCGTATCTTTAACCAGGTAATAATAGCCATTCATCATCTTAATCTTAGTCTCTGGTATGGATTCCATGGATTCGATTTGTAAAATATTCAGATACAACACTTCACCGCTTAACCGTGTTACCTTAATCATCTCTTTCCCCCCGCTGTCCGTCTCCTGAGTCGCTTCAGAACTCAGGTGAGAGCCGCGCGGATCGCGGCCCTCCACTCTGATTCTGTCCATACGCGGCTCGCGTATTCTATCCATCATCTTCTGGTCGGCACTACGCCGTTTTTTAAAGAAAGACATTACCGTTTCATATTAATGAGGTCATTGAGGATCTCATCGCTGACTGTGATAATCTTGGAATTGGCCTGGAAACCTCTCTGGGTCATAATCATCTCGGCAAACTCGGTAGCCATATCCACGTTGGAGGCTTCGAGGTAGCCGGGCATAAGGGTGGAACGACCATCGCCAGGTGCGGCAGCACTACACGTACCTGTATTGTCTGACTCAGTTGTTACATAATAGCCATTACCATCCTTGGTCAAACCTTCTTCATTCTGAAAAGTAGCCACAGCAACCTGACCAATCGTAATTGTAGACGTTTTTTGCCCAGTCTTTTCTACCATAGTACCAGTACCAGTACCATCATCTTCTTCGTATTGATAATTATGTTTTACTGATATCTGAATATCTCCCATTTTATTAATTTGGACATCAATTGCTTCAACAGGACCATCTGTATCATTATAAGTATATGTATAATTTCCATCCTTGTCTTGATTTACTTCACATGGAACACGCAAAGCTTCTAACTTTGTTGACTGTTTTGTACCATCATCATTTGTCCGAAAGCCATATACAAAATTACCATTACCATCTGTAATATAGCCATTGCTGTCTATATTAAACTGTCCAACTCGGGTAAATCCAAAATCGTTCTTTTTTAATGAAACATCATCTGTACCAGTAACTGGAACTCCTCCAAGAATCTTTGTTGTATTGGTGACAAAAAAACCAGAGCCGTCAATCGTTGCGTTAAAGCCACCTTTATATGTAGGCGTACTAGCTGTCATATCCATGGAGATCACTCCCATTAACGCACCATAACCATACTGAGCTGCATTGACACCGCCGGCAGTAGCTGTACCATTCGTAGACGCCGTCGACGTCTGATACATTGTATCCTTAAAAGTATAACTCTGTGATTTAAATCCATTGGTATTTACGTTTGCAATATTGTGTCCGATGACATCCAGTTTATTCTGGTGCGCCCGAAGGCCTGATACGGCCGAGTCCATTGATCTTAACATCTATCTTTTTTTCCTTTCTTTTTCTTCTGTCCGTCCACAGGTCTGTCTGCCAGTCGGGCAGGCAGACACAGCCCCCTCTGCGAGGTCCAGCTACATCAGGACGGCACTATCAATATTAGTGAACACACGTTCTTTCATATCGCTCTGTGACATCGTCGTCACGACGGTATTGTTGGGTACATTGACGATAAAGACACCCTGAGCACCGATCACTGCCACATCCCGCGCGCCCTTTTTGCGTGCATCCTCTACGGCATGTTCCAGGTTGCTCATCAGTTGACTGTCAAACGCCAGTCCCCGTTCATTCATACGTTTTGCGGCATGTTTGGAAAAACTGAGGCCATCTCCTCCGGCCTGCTGCCTAAGCAGTCTTTCAAAGGACATCTGGTTCCCATCGGCTCCAGCTGCTTGCTGGCTCTGACCACCTGATCCGGCCCTCCCATTTTCCAAGCGATGAACTCCATTAATCTCCATTATATATCCCTTTCTTCCAAAAAGCCATAGTTCTTTTGTAAACTCCCGCAATTTTATGTCGACAAAAAGATCCAAAAGCCTCCTAAGCTCCCGCTGCCTCCTGTGCAGGCTCTACGGACTGCTGTATTTCATCAGTCTCTGAGACGTTGTCAGGTGTTGTTTCTGCTAAAGCTTCGTCTCCTCCTGCTGTCTGCTGTGCGGCTTCTGTCACTTCCTGTGGTGCAGTCTGGGGCTGATTCGCTGCCGCCTCACTGCCTTTGGTCGTGCCTGTCTCGCTGCCGGCTCCTGGTACTTCCTCTGGAGTCGTGGTACTTCCTGTGGTCTGGCCATCCCCGGTCGGCAGATCACCCACGCCTGTACCTTCCCCTTCGGTCTCATCCTTGGAACCTTCGCTGCCTTCGGTCCCGCCGGCTCCTGGTACTTCTTCCGGTCCAGTAGTCGTCCCTGCGTCTTCTCCGGAATCAGATCCTTCGGAACCTTCTACTTTATCGTCGTCCTTGTCATCCTCTTCTGGCTTGGCAAAAGGATCTTTACATTTGCCCACACCTACTAAGTAGGACATCTCGTACTCCTTCGAGTCTCCTTCGAGTTTGAACTTAGGAATCCCGTTGACAAAGCTTACATATTCCACTTTGGCATATCTGACACCGACCGGAACCTGTACCCCGGTAGTGCTCTCCTCTGTCACCATAACCGTCACTTCCTGGCCGATCAGGCTGGCTGCATACGTCTGTGTCGTGGTGGCTGTTGCTGCTTCTGTGGCATCTGTCATCGATGTCATAGCCTGCATCATACCCATCTGGATCATCTGCGCCATCATCTCGCTGTTGTCCATCGGATTGGTCATATCCTGGTTCTGAAGCTGTGCGGCCAGAAGCTTAAAATAGTCTACCATATCCAGCGTATTTTTATCATTGGCCTCCGCCGTATAACTCTGTATGGTATACGGATCGTTGCTTCCGCTGATGGTAATATCTGCCATATGTTCTCCTTTCTGCTGTTACACAAGACCCAGTCTCAGCTGCTGTGCAAAAGATTCGGTCTCTCGTTCTTTCCCTTCGTCTTGTCTGGAACGCTCTTCTCTTTCCTGACTTTGACTGCCCTGATGTCCGTCGTAGGAGTCCTCTTCGTGCTGTTGCTGCGGCTCCTGGGTATAGATCACAGTCTCTTCTCCGGTCCGCTCCTTTAAGATCGCTGCAATCTCGGTTGCCTTCTGATTCAGGATCTCTAAAGATTTGGGATTGGATGCTAAGATGGATACCGCGGTCCTGCCTGCTTCATAGCTGACTTTGATGGTCAGTTTGCCAAGAGAGGCCGGCTCTAACTCAACGGTCAATGTCCGGTTCGCGTTCAGCTTGCCAGACGAGAGCGCTTTGCCAAGCTCCTGCGGAAGTTCTTCCATCGTGGTCTTCAGCTCTGTCGTAGTGCTTTTCTCTGTCTCAAAGACACCTTCTGTCTGAGACACGGGCTGCTGTACTGCCGCTCCTGCTGCTGTCACTTCCTGCCCTTCCATAGATGTGGTCTGGCTGCCCTGCTCCTCCATCAGTGAACTCTTTGGCTGCTCCTTTGGCGCCTGTGCATCCAAAGTCTGCGCATCCGCCGTATGGACTGGCTCTGCCTTTTTAAGAGGTTCTGGTGCTTCATTTGACATCTCTGGCGTCTCTACAGCCTCCGTGGATTTGGACGGCCTTACGGACTCTCTGGGAGCCTCCTGACTCTTATCATATGGCTTTTGTGTCTTCACCTGTGGTACAAGTTCCGGCTGATTCTCGACTGCTGCCTCTTGTAATCCTCCTTCACTCTCTGGTACTGCTGGTGTGAGAACTGGTTCTGCAATGGCTTCCATGACATCTGCCACAGGCTCCGCTGGTACTGCTGACACCTCTGTCTGTACAAGCTCTGCTGATACTGCCCGCATCTCCGTCTGTACAGGCTCCTGCCACGAAGAGGATACCACCGACATCTGTACGGCCAGCTGCTCTAATGCTGCCTGATCCAACAGATTGTCAGGACCTTCTTCCTTAAGCTCTGTCTGCTCTGTTGGCTCTGTTGGCTCTTTGAGAGCTGGTTTTGTGTCTGGCTGCTCCTTGCTGCCTGTAGCATCCGTCTTGTCTGGCTGCTTGGCTGTCTCCGTCTTTTGCTGCAGCAGATTGACAAAATCATCTGCTCCTTTGACATCCTTTGCCGTCTGGACGGGAAGCTGCCCATTCTGTCTCACAGGAAGCTGCACATTTGCAATCTTCGCCATTTACTACCTCCTTCCTTCTTATTCATATGAATTTATAATCAACAGTGCTCCTTTTTTATCGGAACTCTGAGATTACCGCAAACATCTGTCAGACGTTCTGTTCACGTCTGTTCTGCATGGTTGTATTGGACACAAATTCTTCGATAAATGCTTCTTCTGCTTTGGCTACTGCCTTCTGATATTCTATGTATTTTTTGTCTTTTAGTTTTTCATAACGGGAAGTGTCCACTTTTGCTTCAATCACTTCTTTTTTCTTGGCATCTTCCTGTTTCTGCAATACTTTTAAATGTTCTTTCTCTGTGTCGATGATCTGTTCCATCCTGCCGATGCACAGATCAAACAGCCGAAAGCTCTCAATCGAGGCACCTTCTTCTTTGATCTGGTCAAACCCAACATGATACCCTGCCAGCTCCTGCCTAAGCCCCGTGATCTGTTCCTGCTTTTTGTTGACACTTTGCATAATGACTGCGTGCTCGGTCTTTAAGTTGTCAAGCACTTGGGTCTTATAATCCAACACGGTATCCAACCTGTACTTAAATTTCTTCACACTCTCTCCTTTGCAATCATCCGGTAATTGCTTTCATCAACTTGACAGTATCTTCGTAAGTAAAACTCTCTTTAATCCCCTGTTGTAAGAATGCATTGATATTTCCGATCTTGGTCACTGCTTCATCCAGTGCCAGATTCGAGCCGCGCTTGTAGGCTCCAATCGAGATCAGATCAGCATTTTTCTGATAAAGTCCTAAGAGATTACGGAATTTGGAAGCAACCTGCTGGTGCTCTGGCGATACAATCTCCACCATCAGACGGGAGATGCTCGCACCTATGTCAATGGCCGGGAAATGATTTTCATTGGCCAGCTGACGGCTCAGCACGATATGCCCATCCAAAATACCACGTACGGTATCTGAGATCGGCTCGTTGGTATCGTCTCCTTCCACCAGCACTGTATAGACTCCTGTGATGGAACCCCTCTCAAAATTTCCGCTTCGCTCCAAGAGCTTGGGAAACTCTGCATAGATGGACGGCGTATAACCTCTTGCAATCGGCGGTTCCCCGATGGCTAAGCCAATCTCACGCTGTGCCATGGCATAACGGGTCAAAGAGTCCATCATCAGGAGTACATCATAGCCCTGATCTTTAAAATACTCTGCAATCGTCGTGGCCACGAGAGGGCACTTCATACGAAGCATCGCGGGCTGATCCGATGTGGCGACCACTAATACGGAGCGCCGCATCCCTTCTTCTCCTAAATCTTTTTCTATAAATTCCAGTACCTCACGGCCACGCTCGCCCACCAGCGCGATCACATTGATATCGGTCTTGACATTCTTGGCAATCATGCCCATCAAGGTACTTTTTCCCACTCCAGAACCGGCGAAGATCCCAATTCTCTGGCCTTTTCCGATGGTGTTGAGACCATCGATCGCCTTGACGCCAAACTCTAACTTCTCCCGGATCGGAGGACGCTCTAACGGATTGATATAAGGGCTGTTGACGGTATACTGCTTAGGCGAGACAAAGCCCGGTTTTCCATCGATGGGTTCTCCTAAGGCATTGATGATCCGGCCTCTTAAAAAGTCACCTACCGGCACTTTTAACCTATGCCTTGTGTTGCGGACAAAACTCCCCGAAGAGATCCCGCTGGTAGCTTCATATGTCATCAGCTGGATCTTCCCATCTTTAAAACCTACCACCTCCGCAGGCATCTGGCGGTTCTGTTCCTCATTGTAGATCATGACGATATCCCCGATACTGGAACGGCCTCCGGAGGCCTCCATGGACATCCCCACCACATTTTCAATTTTACCGATATGGCTAACCGTCTCTGATTTGCTGATTAGCTGAGGTATCTTATCAAACATCGCTTTATACTCTCACATTTTCCAGGATATCCTTGATATTTTCCATCTGGGTATTGACGCTTACATCCACAATCTCTTCCGGCATCTCGATGATGCAGTTACCACTCTCTTCTTTGTCCATCACAATAAATTTGATATTGTCTGACAAGTGAGACAGCTCGCTTAAGATGTCTGCGTCTGCTTCCATCATCATATCATAATCATATTTGTCTATATAGATCTTCACCCATGCAGTCTTTTTCAATTTTTCCGTAGCGGAGATAATCATCTGCTTGATGACTTCACCGCTGGAACGCAGACTGATCTGGATGACTTTCTCGCCGATTGCAATCGCACAGTCTTTCAGATCTTCCATATAATTGCGCAGACACTGCTCTTTGGCTGTCTCCACAGCATGAAGGGCCGCTTTGATATCCCCTTCAAAAGCGAGCAGTCTGGCTTCTAACTCTTCCTGGAAGGCAGCCTCGACTTTCTGCCGTCCATCCTCATAACCGGAGGCATAGCCAGCCTCATAGCCGGCTTCTCTGGCATCTTCCTGTATCTTGGCAGCCTGCTCCCTGGCGTCTGCAAGCAGAGTTTCAGCCTCTGCCCTGGCATCTGCTAGGAGCTGCTCCCTCTCGTCTAGTTCTCTCTCTTCTTGTGGAATCTCTGTCTGAGACAAAAACTCCAGATCCTCCATCCCTTCTGCATCTGCCTGCGGCATGGAGTCCGAACGGCGGGGCTTTGCAATCTTTAACATCACCTCCACAGGAGGGATATAGGGTTCAATCACACTGCCCTGGGGAGCATTGGTGCTTTTGATAATCTTCCTAGAGGATGATGTCATCATCATCTCCACCCTTCTTCACGATTACCTCGCCTTGTTCCTCTAAGTTACGGATCACATTCACAATCCGCTGCTGTGCTTCCTCTACCTCTTTCAGTCTGATATTAGAAGTCACTTCCATATCGCCGCGGACAGAATCTGCCATTCTCTTAGACATATTGTTGAAGAAGATGGTCTTCATCTCCTCGGAAGCGGTCTTAAGCGCATATACAATATCCTTGACTTCCAGATCTCTGACAAAACGCTGCACCGAACGATCGTCCATATCCAGAATATTTTCGAAAACGAACATCTTGTCGCGGATATCCTGCGCCAGTTCCGGGTTGGATTTACTCAGCTGATCGAAGATCTTGCGCTCGGTACTGCGGTCGATATTGTTCATCATATCTGCCACATAATCGATACCGCCAAGGCTCATATTGTCTTCGCTTGTGATGATCGTCGCAAACTTACGCTTCATCTCTTCTTCCACAATGGCAATCGCTTCCGGAGAGACACGGTCCATATTGGCCATGCCTTCCACTACGGCGATCCTTTTCTCATCGGAGAGATTCTCCAGGATCTGCGCTGCCTGTTGCGGGTCCATATATGCCATAATCAGAGCGATCACCTGCGGACGCTCATTCTGCAGCAAGGACAGAAGCGCCTGCGGATCTCCTTTCATAAAGAAATTGAACGGTTTGGACTGTAAAGTCTTCGATACTTTTTCCAGCAAATTCCTGGCTGTGGACTCGCCAAATGCTTTCTCCAATACATTTCTGGCGTAGTCCAGACCGCCATCTGTCATCATCTTATGTGTCAGGCAAAGTTTATAGAACTCATCCAAAGTGGATTCCACCTGACTGTTGGTGGTGCGGCCTAATTTGGCCACTTCATAAGTAAGATCCTCGATATCCTGTTCATTCAGATACTTATAGATCTGAGAGGCTCTGTCCGCTCCTAAGGATATTACCACGAGGGCTGCTTTGCTTCGGATATCAGTAAGGACTTCATCGTCTTTACCTGGACTGTTTTCTGCCATGGGTGTTGTTTCTGTTGCCATCTTCCCCCTCCTCTCCTCTTAACCAGCTCTGTACCAGCTTGGCTGCGATCTGCGGATTCTGATCCACAAATTCTCCGATATTCTGCTTCAGACGCATACTGCGCTGCATCCGAAGATTCATAATCTCTTCACTCTGATTCAGTTCATCATCTTCCGGAAGTGTGATCGCCGAAGCACCTTCTTCTCCTAATTCTCCTTCTAAGCCCAACTCACTGGCAGAAAGTTCGTCTCCACCGATGAAATCTTCATCCTGGATCTCATTTTTCTTCTTTCTACGTCTGCGCAGAAGCAAGAACAGAATCAACAGGAACAAAAGCAGCACTGCCGCAGCGATGGCAATCAAGATCGGCAGAGGAATCATACTGGTGATCAAGCCGCCCACCGTATTCTCTGTTGGCGTAACCGGTGTCTCTGTCTCTTCTTCTGGCGCACGGACAATCGATATCTTATCTGCCGCATTTTCTACCGGAATCCCCGCTGAATTAGCCACCAAACGGAGCAGCTCCTGATCGCCTACATTTCGATTGTCATTGGTGATAATCACCACACCAATCGAGGTATCTTCCAACACCCCAGGATCCACCTGGCGCTGTTCCTTTAATACATTATATAGCCATTCTCTCGAAGCGCTACCGCTGGAATAGGAATCAGTATCCTCTTCTGTGCCGTCTTCATTGGTATATCTGGGCGTGTCTGCATTGGCATCTGCCCCTACTACTCCTCCGGCTCCATATACACCAGCCTGGGACTCTTCATTGACCAGATCCTCTGTCTCTAACAAGCCGGACTTGTCATTTTCATCAATCTTCTCCGGTGTACTGTACTGCGTACTCTCAGAGATCAGCTTCTGCATGTTCAGTGTCCCTTTGACAGAGACTGCCACGCTTCCTGGACCATAGAGCTTTTCCAACACCACACGTACATTGGCCGCAATATTGCTCTCCACCAAAGTAGTCAGACTGGTCAGATCCGAAGTCGCGGAACTTCCGCTGCCGGATCCTCCCACCTGCAGCATGGTCGATCCGTCATAGACCGTCACTTCAGAAAAATTCATCCCGCGGACTGCATGGGAGATCAGGTTCTTCACTGCCTGCGCTTTGTCCTCTGTCAGTGAAGCCCCGTTCTGCATAGTAATGACAACGGACGCTGATGCATCTTCCTGTACCGAATCCTGCAGCACATAGCGCTGCTCGGAAGCCTCCGCAATCGTGACTTTCGCATCCTGCACACCCTCAAAAGACCGAATGGTAGCTCCAATACGGTCTTGTAATTCGTATAATTCAATTCTTTCTTTATCGGACTCTGTGGTCATCAGGCCTGTATTATCCAGATACATACCATATGTAAAACCGCTCTTAGGATAACCGCTCATCAAAAGCGCGGCTTTGGTATCGTCTACAATAGCAGCCGGGACCCGGATCGTTCCATCGCCCGCATTATACTTATAGTCTACCCCATCATCCTGCAATACGCCGGCTATGGTCTGCGCTTCTTCCTGACTGAGACCTGTAAAAAGCACCTCATAATCCCTATTCCGCCCAAGAGTTAATGCAAGAATGGCGATTACGGCAATCACGGCTGTCCCGGCTACAATCGCCAGGATGATTTTTTTTGTTTTCTCTGACATATTCTGCCAGTATTCTTTTACATTTTGCACGTTCTTAACCCAACCTTATTCATACTTATACCCGGCACGCATGATCGCGCCGGGTATCTCCTTGCTATACATTGATCTTCATTAGCTCGTTATAGGATTCCAGCGTTTTATTACGCAAGGTAATCAGCACATCCAGACTAAATGCAGCTTTTGCCTCTGCGATTGGCAGTGTGTGCGCATCATCCAACTGTCCCGTTGAAAGGAGATATTGCTTGGTCTCCACATCCGCCTGCGTTTCCTTCACCTGATTCACCACACTCTGAAAGACATCTCCAAACAGAGCAATCTGTCCATTATTTGCTGTCGATTCCTGGTTCCTGTTACCAGATCCTCCGCCAATGTCACCAACATCCCTCCAGGACGTCAACGGAGTAATAAACGCTGCTGATTCCATAAAATACCCTTGCCTCCTCGGTTTTACTTTTTCATTTTAGTGTAATAAAGTCCTCTTCCCACGCCAAAAATGCCGCATTTCTTATTTCTATCTCCCTCTGGGAAAATTGAAATCCGCCATCATGTTCACAAAGCTCGCGCCCTAAAACCTAAAACGTGCGTGCTGCGCTGTTCAGGCGCTTCATATCATTAGAGATGGAATTGAGCATATACTGATATTCATATGCTGTACGTACTAAATCAACCTGCTCCTGATCCATATCGACGTTGTTGCCATCTAATCTGGTACTCTCTGAACGAGTAGTATGTACATGCATCTTTGTCGCCTGGATGGCGTCTTTGACTGCACTTCTCGGTGTCCTGCTCTGACTGCTGGCATCCGAAAGTCTGGCGCCCATCTCTTCTTCAAATGTAACATACTGTGATTTGAACCCCGGAGTATCATCATTTGCAATATTGTTCAAGGTCACAAGCTGCCTTCCCCACAGATAATCGAGTACCTTTTCGGTCAAGGCAACTCCATTGCCATAGATACCTGACATATCTCTTTCCTCCTGCCTCTTCATTATATTCTGAAAGAATTTCTGTCATTCTACAATTAATCTTATTCATTATAGCATCTTGTTTCCATAAAATCAATAATTCTATTACGATTATTTATATTTTTACGGCATCTGAATAAATTCTCCCCAAAAATATAAGGTTCTGTAATATATCCCAAAATCTGCAATTTTTCTGCAAAAGAATCCCTTCGGCCTGTGTTACAAACCGAAGGGAACTATCTGTTATATTAGGAGTGTAAACGGGTAGACTTTTTCAACTGGAAGTTGCCAATCAGACGCTTTAATACCTGCGCCTGGCTTGCCAGCTCTTCGCTTGCTGCTGCACTCTGTTCAGAAGTAGCAGAGTTGGACTGTACTACGGTAGAGATCTGCTCGATACTGTCTTTGATGGTGTTAATCGCCAGCTGCTGTTCTGCAGAGGCATCGGAGATCCGCCGGATATTGGTTGTCACTTTTCCTGCGCCTTCCACTACAGAATTTAAAGATTCTTTGGTCAGACCTGTGAGACGCGAACCGGATTCCACGACACGCAGTGTCTTCTCGATCAACTGCGTCGTATCCTTCACTGCATCTGCACTCTTTGCTGCCAGATTCCTTACTTCATCAGCTACAACTGCAAAGCCTTTGCCGGCGGTGCCCGCTCTTGCTGCCTCTACGGCTGCATTCAGCGCTAAGATATTGGTCTGGAATGCGATATCGTCAATAGTCTTGATGATATGCTGAATCTCACCAGAACAGGAACTGATCTGATCCATCGCCTCTGTCATCTCCTGCATCTGGTCGTTGCATCTGGTGATATTCTCACCCACCAGACCTGCTTCCTGATTGGTCTCTGCTGCATTCTGAGCGTTATTGTCAATCTGTATCGTCACCTGCTCGATCATCTGTAACAGATTATCGACTTCGGAAGCCTGCTCCGTTGCTCCCTGTGCCAGGCTCTGTGCACCGACTGCCACCTGATTGGCTCCGCTGTCCACCTGATTCGCAGAAGAATTGATCTGATCCATGGTCTGACTTAATTTTTCACTGATCATACCGATCGATTCCTGAATCTGGACAAAATCACCGATATAAGCGATATCGCTCTCTTTTCCCAGATTGCCTCCGGCAATCTCATCCAACACCTGGCTGATATCCGTGATGTAGAGCTTTAAGTTCTGTACAGAAGTATTCAGGCTCTCTGCCAATACTCCCAATTCATTCTGACTGTTCACATCAATATGGAAATCCAGCTTGCCTTCTGACAATCCGCGGCTGGACTCTGTAATGTTCTGAATCGGAGCCACGATGCTTTTCATCACATAGAAGAACAGCAGTATATTGAAAAGTAAAATCACAGCCATCGTCAATACATTGACAATCTCTGTCCCGATCACGGCGCGTTCCAGATGGAGCGATGTGTCAGAGACCTGCTGCTGCGTCAGTTCCCCCACTTGATCCAACAGTGCAATCAAACGAATTACATTTGCTTTAGTCACATTCTGGTACATCTCTTTTGCAGCCTCATGGTCGGTAGCATTCAGATCCAGAATCGTCTGTGCAGACTCATGAATTGCCTGATGGATCGGCTTCATCTCCTCAATCAGATCCAGCATCTCGTCACTCAGTCCGGAAAGATCTGTTCCATAGAACCAGTTGCCAAGTACGCAGGTTTTATAGTCTTTGCTTCCTGTGAACTCCGTACCCATAGAAATGGCAGAACATAAATTCTCCACCCAACTGTTATGAGCACTCTGTGCTTTCAGCACCAGAGCATCAATCTCTGTTGCCTCCTGTGTTGACTGTGTATACCCTCTGATATTCCCCATACTGGAGACTGTCATCCACCCACTAACAACCACTGCAACCAATGTCAGGACGACACGTATCATAACTTCCTGTTTGATTGTACGCTTCATATTTTTCCTAATCTCCTGTCTCATATTTTAAGCTGTCCTGTCAGTTTTCGTAAAACGGCAGGACAGCTTCTATACTATGCCTGATTAATATTTGTCATTGCGTCCGTAGGAAATAGCCGGAACCTGTTCCTGTTCATAATAGGAAGAATCTGATTCTTCATAACGCGTGCTCGGTGCAGATACCCCGGAAGTATCTCCAGCCAGTTTGAAATTCTTCACCAGATCTTTGAGGATCTGTGCCTGGCCAAACAGCTCTTCACTTGCCGCAGCACTCTGCTGAGCGGTTGCGGAGTTGGTCTGTACCACGCTGGAGATCTGATCGATTCCAAGCGTAATCTGTGCGATCGCTTCCGCCTGTCCCTTGGATGCACGAGCAATGGAATCCATCATACTGCTTGCATCCTGGATATCGTTAATCACGACTTCAAGCGATTTTGCTGTCTCATCCGCGATCTTTGTTCCGTTCTCTACTGCCTGTAAGGAGGTCTCAATCAATGCTGCTGTATTCTTGGATGCTTCTGCAGATTTGCTTGCCAAGTTACGCACCTCATCTGCCACAACTGCAAAGCCTTTGCCGGCCACACCTGCTCTTGCCGCCTCTACGGCTGCATTCAGAGCTAAGATATTGGTCTGGAATGCAATATCCTCGATGGTCTTGATGATCTTTCCAATCTCTCCTGAGGAGGAATTGATCTCTTCCATCGCACGCAGCATATCCTGCATCCTCTGGTTGCTCTCTCCTGCCTTCTCGCCGACCTGCGTGGACTTCTGACTTGCTTCCTGCGCATTGTCTGCATTCTCGGTAATCCTTGTGGATACGTCATTAATCGAAGCTGCTAACTCTTCCACAGAAGAAGCCTGCTCGGTAGCGCCCTGGGACAATGCCTGTGCTCCGGAAGATACCTGGTCAGAACTGGAAGCCACCTGATTTGCAGAATGGTTCAGTGTGGACAATGTATCATTGAAGTTGTCTTTGATCTGTTTCATAGAATGGAAGATCTTCTGGTAATCTCCCACATATTTTTCAGATGCTTTGGAAGTGATAGTAAAGTCTCCGCTTGCCATCGCACCGAGGCAGTACTCGATGTCGCTGACCATCGCGCTGACTTCGCTCGTCATCTTCCGTATATTTCCAACCATCATGCCCAACTCGTCTTTTGCGTCGTACTCTGGCTGTACACCCAGGTTACCCTGGATCACTTCTTCTACGGTATCTTCGATCAGACGGATCGGATATGCGATATTCTTGGTCAGATTCACTCCGATGATCACGGTAAGGATAAATGCAAGAACCGTAATAATAATGCCGATGCCAAGCAGCACGTTCATCTGCAGCATCTGGTTGTCATAAGATGTCTGGCAGTATGCCTGGATATCTGCAAATGCACTCTCCAACACCTCTATGTACTGATTTACAAGAGGTTCATACTCTGCATAGATAATCTGCAATGCTTCTTCATTGCCTTCAGGCGTACACAGAGAGGCACTTTCGACCACCCGCTCTCTGATAGACTTTCCATTGTTTCTCAAAGTATCAAACTCTTTGAGCAGTGATAAGTCACCATCATAGTTCGCATACACATAATCCAGCTCTTCCTGGATCTTATTCATGTACTCATTGACTCTCTGCTCTCTGGTTGCACAGTCCTGTTGATCCGTGGTAACAACCATAAACATCATCTCTTTGAGTGCCTGCTGTTGTGCAATCTGTATCCTCTCGACACTGGATGCGATCTGGAAGTCTTCCTGATAGAACTTGGCATATCCGCTCTTGGATATGGCAATTCCCGAACAGGTGGCAATTACTGTCACCAGAAACAGCACCAATACAATGCCAAATGCAACGATAAATTTTTTAGTCAATTTTAGATTTTTCATCTTTGCCCTCCTTAGTGAGACAACAAGTCTCCCGTCATCCAGACAGAAAACCTCTTATCTCTCATGCATCTTTATTCTTATGTCGGCGTGTTTTGATTTTTTATAATAGATTTTTAAAATTTTTTTCTCTGCCCTTATGATTTTTTCAGTTTTGTCGATATTATATTAGTATGCTTATGAAATAAAAAGTAAGTCTTACACAATTATGCTTGAAAATATATCAAAAGATAGGTGGTGTCACAATGGATAATGGTATGGAGGGTATGCTCGATACATACCTCTTTGAAACAAATTCCCTGCTGGACCAGCTCGATGAGATGCTTGTGAAAGATGAAAAAGTCGGTGAATTTTCATCGGATGATGTCAATGAGATCTTCCGCATCATGCACACAATCAAAGGTTCGTCTGCTATGATGGAGTTTGGTTCTCTCGCAAGTATCGCGCACCATATCGAAGATCTGTTCTTCTATATTCGCGACAAAGGAATCGATTCTTTGGGTGCAGAGCACAAAAAGGAACTGTTCAACCTGATGTTTCGCTCTGGTGACTGCCTGCGCGGACAGGTGGAAAAGGTCGAGAACGGAGAACCGTTAGATACCGATATGGATTCTTTTTCTGCTGAGATCAACCAGTTTCTAAAGAAGATCAGCGGCGCAGCGACGGAAGAGGAACCTGCCCCCGTACAAGAGGAAGCTTCCGGGGATGCTTCTGCTTCCAACAGCCTTCCAGATGACAAGACAGCCATATGCTTTCTGCATGTTTTTCTGGAAGAAGGCATCGGGATGGAGAATCTGCGCGCCTTTATGATTATCAATGCACTGAAAGAATGTGAACTGGATTTCCGTTATTATCCAGAAGGCATGGAGGCAAACTCTGAGACTTGTGCCATTATTATAGAAGACGGCTTCTATCTTGCCTTTGATACGGTGGAGCTTGCTTCTACCGCAGAAGATATCTTAAAGACCCAGGGACATATCCGTTCCTATGAACTGGTGATGGTTCCTGTGGAAGAGCCTAAGGCGGAAGAAAAACCGGCAGAGTCCCATGAGGCTGCACCAGCCGCTGCAGCTCCTTCTCCTGCCCCGGAAAAGAAACAGCCTGCTGCTCAAAAGGCGACTGCTTCCAATTCCCCAGTGAAACAGAGTTTGATCAGCGTCAATCTGATGAAGCTTGACAGCCTGGTCAATATCGTGGGTGAGATCGTCATCACAGAGTCTATGGTGACTTCTTCTCCGGAACTGGCACAGCTCAACCGGGACAGCTATGATACATTTATGAAGTCTGCAAGACAGCTTCGGAAATTAACCGATGAATTACAGGATATTGCCATGTCCCTTCGCATGGTTCCGATCTCTGGTGTCTTCCAGAAGATGAACCGGATCGTCCGGGATATGAAGCAAAAATTAAATAAAGATGTACGCCTGACGCTGGTGGGTGAAGATACCGAGGTGGATAAGACCATCGTGGACAGTATCCAGGATCCTATTATGCATATGGTTCGTAACTCTATGGATCATGGTATTGAAGACGATGTACAGGAACGTATCGCCGCAGGCAAGAATCCGCAGGGTGAGATCATCCTGTCCGCTTCTCATACCAGTAACGAAGTCATTATTTCCATTGCAGATGACGGAAAAGGCATGGATCCTGATAAGCTTCTGCAAAAAGCCAGTGAAAAAGGGATTCTCGTAAAGCCCGCCAATGAATATACCAAAAAGGAAGCGTTGGGTCTGATCATGCTTCCGGGCTTCTCCACGAATCAGACCGTGACGGAGTTTTCCGGCAGAGGCGTAGGCATGGACGTGGTGAAGAAGAATGTGGAAAGTGTAGGCGGAAGTATATCCTTAAGCAGTGAAATAGGCGAAGGAACCACATTTACCATCAAGATTCCACTGACCTTGTCTATCATGGATGGTATGAAAGTGACCGTCGGAAGTTCGATCTTTACGATTCCGATTGCCAATATTCGTCAGTCCTTCAAGATCACCCCAAGCGAGATCATCCGGGACGAGAACGGCAATGAGATGGTAGAGCGTATTGGCGGTTTCTATCCTATCGTACGGCTGCACGAACTTTATGGCATCAACACAGAAGTCACCAATTTAGAAGATGGTATCCTGTTATGGGTGGAGACCAGCGACCGCGCATTCTGTCTGTTTGTGGATGACCTGATCGGGGAACAGCAAGTGGTTGTCAAACCCTTCCCTGCCTTTCTGAATTGTTTTGAACTGAAAAATTACGGTATCGGCGGCTGTACGATCTTAGGCGACGGCAATATCAGTATTATTCTCGATATTCTGTCTCTGCATGCAGCAGCATTGGAAAACATATAGAAGGGAGGATGCAGGCATGTCAGAAGAAAAAAAGCAGGATGAGATCCTAGAAGAGATCGCCAACACAGAGGAAAATACGACTATCGAACGCTGCCTGACGTTTAATGCAGGTGGTCTGGTTCTGTATATCAGCACAAAATATGTGATTGAGATCATCAATAATCACACCATCACTACTCTGCCTCTGATGCCCCCTTATATCAAGGGGATCATCAATCTAAGAGGTCAGATCCTCCCTGTCGTGGACATTCAGCTGCGGATGGGAAAATCGGAAACTGATTACACCAGCAAGACTTGCATCATCGTCTTGGATATCGACTCTGTTCCTCTGGGCATCATTGTGGATTCGGTACGGCAAATGATCGATATTGACTTAAAAGATGTAAAGCCGATTCCGCTGAAGCGTCAGCAGAAAATGCTGGACGGCATGGTGACTATGGAAGACGGAAGTGTCTTTATGTCCGTGGATTGTAAAGCGCTGGCAGACGCACAGGCATAGGCTGCGGGCTTCGCCCCTAACAAGTTTATTGTCATGAATGATACGCAGGCCTCCTTATGGGGCCTGCATACTACTATAACAGATATGGGAGTGATTAGGATGCTGACATTGACAGAGCAAGACTTTCAGCGTCTTTATACATATATAAAAACGAACTACGGCATAGATCTTGGCAAGAAAAAGCAGCTGATTATCAGCCGGCTGTCTCACACTTTGGAAGCCAAGGGATATCAAAATTTTAAAGCTTATGTGGATGAGATCACCACAGGCCGCGACCCGGATATGGTCACTGCCATGTTAAATAAGCTGACCACCAACTACACTTATTTTTTACGTGAAGAGGCACACTTTAAGTATTTTCAGGAAGTGGTCCTGCCGGATCTGGCTCACAAACATCAGCGGGATAAAGTCCTGTCCATCTGGAGCGCCGGCTGTTCTTCCGGACAGGAACCCTATACCATCTCTATGTACCTTCTGGAATATTTCGGGGCACAGGCATCCCAGTGGGATACCCGGATTCTGGCCACAGATATCTCTCAGAAGATTTTAGACGAAGCGATCCGCGGCGTCTATCCGGTGGAGAGTATGGAGCCTCTTCCTGACAGCTGGAAAAGAAAATATTTTGTCAAAGCAGGTCCCGGCAAATGTACGATGTCCCCCGCGGTCAAGCAAAATGTCATCTTTCGTCCTTTTAATCTTATGGACCCTATCCAGTTTAAACGCAAATTTGACCTGATCTTTTGCAGAAATGTTATGATTTATTTTGATCAGGACACGAAAGATGCCCTGGTACAACGCTTTTACAATGCCACTGTTCCGGGCGGTCATCTGTTCATCGGTCATTCTGAAGGACTGAATAAAGTAACCTGTCCTTATGAATATATCCAGCCCGCAATCTATAAGAAGACCGGGAAATAGAACAGAATTGAGAAGGAGGTAATAGTATGGCGCGGAAGATCCGTGTAATGGTAGTTGATGACTCCGTTCTGTTCCGCAGTTGGCTGATACAGAGTATCAACGAGGACTCCCGGTTCGAGGTCGTCGGTTATGCCATCAATGCGTTGGACGCCAAGAGCAAACTTCCCACTTATAAACCCGATATTATGACTTTGGATATTGAGATGCCTGGTATGAGCGGACTGGAATTTTTAAAAGAAGTCCTTCCTCAGCATCCTGTTCCTGTTATCTTGGTCTCTTCTTTGAATGTGCGGGTATTCGACGCACTGGCTGCGGGAGCCGTTGATTTTGTACGAAAACCGGAGAGTGACAAGGGAGCAAAAGATCTCTTTCTCTCAAAGCTTTTATCCAAGCTGGTATTGGGTTCCAATGCCAAGCCACGGCTGCCCTCTCTTGCTTCTTCTGCAGCGACTACGGCCACTACTGCTTCTGCAGCGCCTCTTCGCAGCCATCTGCCTGTTCGCTCGTCTAGTGTGGATCTGATCGCTATAGGGGCTTCCACAGGAGGCACAGAGGCCATCTTAGAAGTGGTACGCCATTTCCCGGCACAGATGCCAGGTGTGGTCGTCACGCAGCATATGCCGGCAGGATTCACGGCGATGTATGCCGAGAGGCTGAACCGGATCTGTAAGATGGAGGTCCGGGAAGCAAAACATGGAGACAAAGTACAGCCTGGACTAATCTTACTGGCGCCAGGCGGACTGCAGATGCGTGTGGTACGTATGGGTGCCGGCTATGCGGTCAGTTGTACCGAAGAAGGCAAAGTCAGCGGACACAAGCCTTCGGTGGATGTGCTGTTTGACTCTGTGGCCACTATCGCTAAAAACCGGGCCATCGGCGTGCTTTTGACCGGTATGGGTGCGGACGGGGCCATGGGGATGCTCAGGATGCGCAAGTCCGGCGCATACACGGTCGGACAGGACAAAGAGACTTGCGTGGTGTATGGGATGCCCATGGAAGCTTTCAAGATCGGAGCAGTCTGTACTCAGGCACCGCTGGGATTGATTGCACAGACAGTTATGAATCGACTGGCAAAATAAAGGATAGATTCACACAAGGGATCCGGCATTGGTCAATACCGGGTCCCTTATATACTATTAGGAGGGCCAAACGTATGATTCGTGTCTCGCAGTGTATGATTGTGAAAAATGAGGAAAAAAATATAGAAAAAGCCCTGACTTGGGGAAAGGATCTGATGTGGGAGCAGATTGTGGTGGACACAGGATCAACGGACCGGACCGTGGAGATCGCCAGAGCATTGGGAGCTAAGATCTACTGTTTTCCTTGGAGCGATGACTTTGCGGCGGCTAAAAATTTTGCCATCGGGCAGGCAGCAGGGGATTGGATCGCTTTTCTGGACGCGGACGAATATATGACGCCAGAGGGTGTGGCAAGTATCTCCAATCTCTTTTCGGGGTCCCAGATCCAGAGATTTGACGGGATATCCACGGGATGGCAACAACTGGATGAAGAGGGAACGATCTTTTCCTCCGCTACACAGGTACGATTTTTTAAAAACCTTCCGGATATCCGCTACCGCAGGCGGATTCATGAGCAACTGATATCTGTAAGCGGACGGGAATTAAAGATTGCAGACGCGGTCTTGGACATCTCCATCTTCCATACGGGATATCAAAAGCAGGCGTTAGCTGACAAGAAAAAAAGCGGACGGAATCTGCGCCTGATTCAGGAGGAATTGAAAGAACATCCGGATGATTATGAGATGCTTGGCTATCTGGGAGATGAATATTATGTAAACCAGGAATTTCAGGAAGCCATACAGTATTACCGCCGCTCCATTGCCTGTATGCCAGATCTGCTGGCAGACTATGACCAGAGAAGCGCTGTCACCTTTTGCAGACTTCTCAGCATCTTAACTGAAGGCGAATACGCTTCTTATACGGAAGCCGAGGTGATCTATCAAAAGGCCAGCCGTCTCCTGCCGCAGGAAGCAGATTTTGCCTATATAATAGGAAGGTATTTTGCAGCAGAGGGGGACGCTCAAAAAGCGATCTTCTATCTGGAACAGGCGATCTTTAAATTAAACACCTATGGCTGCAACAATAAAGCGCTGCTCTTGGCCGCCAATCTGAAAGATGCCTTTGACATCCTTGTACGATGCTGTTATGAAGCGGGGGAAGCGCAAAAATGTGTGACCAACGCTGTAAACTATCTGAAAAATGACCGTTATGCCATGTCGATCCTGTCCCGGCTGATCCTGGTGCTGACCCAGTCCGGCGGCAGAGAGACTTACAAACAGGTATTGTTATTCTTTTCACAGCTCTATGATTATTCTGCACTGAAAGACCGGCTGTTTTTACTGACCGCGGCAGAGAGATCCGGCTGTAAGAAATTTGTAGCCCATCTGGAGGGGTGGCTGTTTACTCCGGAAGAATTAACGGCGATAAAGAATCGATAGAGAAAAGGGGAGAAAGATTATGTCAAAACGAACCAGAGCCAGGATATCCCAGTGTATGATTGTAAAAAATGAAGAGAAAAATATTGAGAAAGCACTTTCCTGGGGAAAAGGCGTAGTATCCGAACAGATTGTCGTAGATACTGGTTCCACGGACCGTACCGTGGAACTGGCAGAGAAGATGGGAGCAAAAGTCTATCATTTTGAATGGATCGATGACTTTTCTGCTGCCAAAAATTTTGCCATCAGCAAGGCCAAATATGAATGGGTCGCTCTGTTGGATGCGGACGAGTATTTTTCAGAAGAGGATGCAAAGAAACTTTTATTCTATATCCGGCAGCTCAACGATACGAAATATGACATTATTGCAACAGCCTGGGTGCATATCAACAACGAAGGACGTGTGATCGCAGTAGGAACCCAGACCAGAATCTTTCGCAATGTGCCAGGACTGCGCTACAAAAACCGGATTCACGAGCAGATCACACCGATAGACGGACGCCCCCATCCTCCGGTGGACGCCACTACGGAACTGTCGATCTTCCATACAGGTTATGGAGAGGCCGAAAATAAGACCAAGACTTCCAGCAAGCGAAATCTGCATATGATCCAGGCAGAATTAAAAGACCGGCCTGACGACTATGATATGCTGGGGTATCTGGGAGATGAACTCTACTCGATGTACAAGTTAGACGACGCGAAAGAGGCTTTCCACAAAGCGATCTCTCTGATGCCGGAATACCTTCCGGAGCATGATATGAGAAGTGATATCACATTTGTCAAACTGTTGGAGATCTTATCGCTTGAATTTCTCTCGGATGATGCTGAGATCGTAAGTGTCTACAATGATGCCGTGAAACGGCTGCCGAAGGAATCGGATTTTGACTATATGATCGGGAAATATTATGCGGCCAAAGGGGAATTTGACAAGGGGGAAAAATATCTCAAGCAGGCACTTCAGAAATTGGAGCAGTTTGGGTATACTTCCAAGGCGATGATGCTGACAGCGCAGCTTTCCAAGGCGTATGAGCTTTTGTCGGCCTGCTGTTATAATAATGGGAATCTGAAGGGGTGCGTGGACTATGCCACAGCACTGTTGAAGACAGACCGGTATCTGATGAGTACACTGTATCTGATGCTGACAGCCTTTAAGATTGATGAATCGGCAGGGATTGAAGGAGGGACATGCGCGGAGGATGTGGTGGCTTTTCTGGGGAGGAATCTGTATGATTTTACGAGTCTGAAGGATCGGCTGTTTGTGCTGAAGGCGGCGATGAAGGCGGAGTATGGGACGCTGGTGGAAGCAGTGAGGGGGCTTTTTACGGAGGAAGAGCTGCAGACGGTTGACAGGGCGCTGAATGGGTAGAGGGACGGCCCACTTGCACGCCCGGAGGGCGGGGCTATAAAATGCGTGTATGCGATGTATCGGACAGTCTAACTAGTTTGTGCGCCTCATTCGGACACTTAAGTCTCCGTCTGTGGCGTACAAACTAGTTAGACTGTCCGCTCCAACGTATACACGCTTATTTTATATTCCCGCCCTCCGGGCGTGCAAGCGAGCCTGGGATCGTGAGAGTGGGGGGATGTGTTAGTTATTGTTTTTTATGGGGTTCTAATAAAAAGCGTAGGCATAGGAGGATTCCTATGAGTCCGATCAGGATGGCGGGGAGGATGAGTTTTAGGTAGTCTACGGGGGCATTGGCGTATTCGCCTGCGGCGATGTAGCGGTAGAGCATATATTCTATGCTGAGGGTTGTGGAGCGTAGGGCAGCTACGAAGGCAATGATCAGGATGCTGGTCATCAGGCATATAAGTCCGCTGATTAAGAATAGCATCATTTTTCGATTATGTAGATTCATCTTTGTTAGACTTTGGCTCTGGCAAGCACAAGGCGGGCCGCACTGGCTTGAGGGGTCGCACAAAGAGTGCTGTGTAGATTGGAGCGGACAATTTGCTGGTTTTGTATGAGCCAGGCGAACACGTTTACGTGTACGACTGGAACATACAAAACCAGTGAATTGTCCGATACATTCTATGCAGACCTTTGT
>CAJUGG010000061.1 GCA_910585995.1 uncultured Lachnospiraceae bacterium | reverse complement strand
TATGCAAATTTAACATATAAAAATCTGGATAGGAGATAAAAAGTCAAAAAGCTATTGCGGAACCTGTTCCATAATGATATGATATGTCGTAAAAAACAGCAATGGAATTTACAAGTCAAGGGCTTGGATGGGGAATTGCGAACTTAGAAAGGAGAAATCAGAGATGAAAGTCTTGCAGGAAGGGCCGTTGGCCAATCTTTTAAATCGCTTGATGGACCTGATCTTGTTAAATGTATTATGGTTTGTATGTTGTCTTCCGGTCTTTACCATAGGAGCAGCCACCTGCGGATTGTATGAGGTGACTATGCGTTATGCACTTTATGAGAGTCCTCCTGTTATGAGCACTTTTTTCCAGGCGTTTCGGAAACATTTTAAAAATGCGACACACTTGACTTTTTTATTTTTGGCAATGGGGATTTTTTTGGCGGCGGATCTGTGGTGTGCATTTCAATGGAAAAGTTCTATTCAGTTTTTAATCTTTGTTGTGATACTGGCAGTGGGGTATTTTTATCTGGCTTTGCTAAGTCATGTATTTCCGGTGCTTACGTATTTTCATATTGGAGTGAAGGAGAGTGTGAAGAAAGCATTTTTTTTGTCTATGAGCAATGGGATTTTTACGATCTTTATTATGGTATTGAATCTGATTCCTGTCTTTTTGATTCTGCTGTTTCCTGTTTATTTTGGGCAGATTCTCTTCTTTTATTTTATCGTGGGGTTTAGTGTGATTGCATATCTGTCTTCTCTGCACCTGATTCGTCTGTTTGATCCGGTACGTGCAAAAGAGGCAGAGGAGTTAGAGGAGGAACAGCGCAGACTAAGAGGGCAGAAATAGAATTGTGCATTTTTAAATGTTTTCTTGTAAAAGCTGCTTATATTTTGTATAATATCCCTATATCACAAAAGATAATATGATTCCAGGGTCAAAAGTTCAAAAAATCCGATGCAAGCTCGCTTGCAAGAGGATTTTTGGATGAACAATCCGTGGCATCATGGGGCTAGAATACCTTTTGCCCCAACATCATAATATAAATTCTGAACTTTGTGATGTAAGACTACAAAACATAAGGGAGAACAAGAACATGAACGAAAACAAAGAATTTAAACCGTATATTCCGGCCGAAAAGATTACATCGGAATTTACAGTGACATCGATCATCATGGGTATTATCCTGGCGGTCGTGTTTGGTGCAGCCAATGCCTATCTGGGACTGCGTGTGGGTATGACTGTGTCGGCTTCGATCCCGGCAGCGGTGATTTCTATGGGTGTGATCCGGGTGATCATGAAAAAAAATTCCATCCTGGAAAGTAATATGGTACAGACCATCGGTTCGGCAGGTGAGTCTTTGGCAGCGGGCGCCATCTTTACCATGCCAGCATTATTTTTGTGGGCAAAAGAAGGATTGTGTGATATGCCGGGGCTTGTGGAGATCACCCTGATCGCTCTGTGCGGCGGTATCTTAGGCGTCTTATTTATGATTCCTCTGCGCAATGCTTTGATCGTTAAAGAACATGCGACGCTGCTCTATCCGGAAGGAACTGCCTGCGCAGAGGTGTTGCTGGCTGGAGAAGAGGGTGGTGCCAATGCTTCTACGGTATTCAGTGGTATGGGACTTGCTGCGATCTTTAAGCTTTTGGTGGATGGCATCAAGGTGATTCCGGCAGATGTGGCTGCAGCTTTTCGCTCGTTTAAGGGCGAGATTGGTATGGAAGTGTATCCGGCACTTTTAGGCGTGGGATATATTGTGGGACCACGGATCGCTTCGTATATGTTTGTGGGGTCTTTGGTGGGATGGATGGTGTTGATTCCTCTAATCTGCCTATTTGGAGCAGAGATCTGGATGTATCCGGCAGATGTGGGAGTGACGATTGGTCAGCTTTATGCAGAAAATGGTGCGTCCGGTATCTGGGGTTCTTATATCAGATATATCGGTGCTGGCGCTATTGCAACTGGAGGTATTATTTCTCTTATCAAATCGCTTCCTTTGATTATCACTACCTTCCGTGATTCCATGAAGAGTATGAGGGGCGGCAGAAGCGTAAGCGATGCGAGAACCGATCAGGACCTTCCGATGAATGTGGTACTGATTGGTATTGCAGTGATGATTCTGGCGATCTGGCTTGTTCCGGCGATTCCGGTCAATATTTTAGGCGCTGTGATTATCGTGATCTTTGGTTTTTTCTTTGCAACGGTCTCTTCCCGTATGGTAGGTCTGATTGGAAGTTCCAATAACCCTGTATCGGGTATGGCGATTGCTACGCTTTTGATTGCAACATTTGCTATTAAAGCTTCTGGTGACAGCGGGATCACTGGTATGATGGGCGCGATTGCCATTGGTTCGGTCATCTGTATTGTCGCTGCGATTGCAGGTGATACTTCTCAGGATTTAAAGACTGGATTTTTGCTTGGCGCAACACCAAAGAAGCAGCAGATCGGTGAGCTGATCGGTGTGGTGGCTTCCGGCCTGGCTATCGGCGGCGTGCTGTATCTTCTGAATAATGCATATGGTTATGGTGGTGCGGAAGTGCCGGCTCCTCAGGCGACATTGATGAAGATGATCGTGGAAGGAATCATGGGCGGCGATCTTCCATGGAACCTGGTATTTTGCGGGGTATTTTTAGCGATTGGTCTGGAGATCCTGCGGATTCCGGTAATGCCTTTTGCGATTGGTCTGTATCTTCCGATCTATCTGAATACGACGATTATGATTGGCGGTGTGGTGCGTATGCTGATGGATGGGAGAAAACAGGTGGATGAGAAGACGAAAGAGCGTCAGTCTACGGATGGTACGCTGTACTGTGCGGGTATGATCGCGGGAGAAGGTCTGATTGGAATTGCTTTGGCGATCTTGACGGTATTGGGGATTAGTTTTGATTTGTCTGGTACGATTAATCTTGGGAATATCGGCGGCGTCATCTTGATGATCTTGATGATTTTAAGCTTGCTTAAATTCTCTCTGTGGAAGAAGCAGAGCTGATGAGGAAAAAGAAGCAGGGAAATTATCTGGATTTGATCCCGAAACGTTCACCGGAGATTGCTTTTTGTGAAGGGGAAGATGGGATTGTTGTGCTTCAGGTGGAGAATAAAGGGGTGTTTAACCGGGTGGCGCAGAGATGGTTTAAAAGACCTAAGTATACGCAGGTGCATCTGGATAGATATGGGAGTTTCCTGTGGCCTTTGATGGATGGGGAGAAGACGGTGATGGAGTTGGCGAAGCTTCAGAAAGAGGAGTTTGGGGATGAGGTGGAACCGCTGTATCCGCGGATTGTGAAGTATTTTCAGATTATGGAGAGTTATCATTTTGTGATGTTTGAGTAGGGGACGGACGCGCCGTGAAAGAAGGCTTTGCGAGGGACGGACACGCCGCAAAAGAAGGCTTTGCGTGAGAACGGCACGCTGCAAAAGAAGGCTTCGGGGGTCGACAAAGGTCTGCATAGAATGTATCGGACAGTGCACAAAGTTTGTATGCTCCAATCGGACACGTGAACGTGTTCGCTTGGAGCATACAAACTTTGCACACTGTCCGCTCCAATCTACACAGCACTCTTTGTGCGACTCCCCAAAGCCTTCTTTTGCAGTGTGCCTCCTCACGCAAAGCCTTCTTTTGCGGCGCGTCCTGGGGTTGGGAGGCGGGGAAGGGAGTCGCGGAACTTCAAGAAAACAGCAACGGACTGGACAAACCCAAGAGGATTTACAGACACGTAAGTGGGTAAAAATGCTCTTAGTGAAGGGGGCTTGGGAAGGGAGTTGCGGTACTTCAAGAAAACAGCAACGGACTGGACAAGCCCCAAGAGGATTTACAGACACGTAAGTGGGTGAAAATGCTCTTAGTGAAGGGGGCTTGGGAAGGGAGTTGCGGTACTT
>CAJUGG010000060.1 GCA_910585995.1 uncultured Lachnospiraceae bacterium | reverse complement strand
TTTATACAAAATACAGAGAATTATTAGAAGAAAACAAAAGGCAAAAAATCTTTACCAACCCCCAAAATAGATAGAAGGGAGTATTATAGCAAAAAGGGAGCTAAAAAAGGCGTCTAAAGTTGAAAGAATGTTCAAGATTCTTGAGTATTTGAAGAAAAACACGGACAGGGAGCATCCTGTCCGGCAGTCGGACATGCGAAACGATCCGGAGATTTCGGAATACCTGGGAGATAAGGAAACCTACACCAGACGTTCCATGCGTATTCATGGCCTGTATTACAACCGGACCTTTTCCTATGAGGAAATCAACAGTCTCATCGAAGGCGTGCTGGCATCCAAAACCCTGGATACCCGGTCGGCAAATGCCCTGATCAAAAAGATAGAGGAAAATCTGACAACAAAATTTTACAAAAAAGGACCGAAGCAGATCTTTAAAATCCAGGAGCCGCAGCTTGCCGACCGGGAATTGCTGAGGGAAAATCTGCTTGTGATACAAAAAGCGATTGAGCATCATGTGTGCGTTTGTTTTTATTTTAACGGCTATACGTATCAAAAGAAACTGGAGCATGTAAGGAAGGAAAAGTATGAGATTGATCCATCAGGCAGGATACGGCCGGATTATAACTTTCTCCATGACTGGTTCGGGGACAATTTCAGATATATACGTACGGAGAAGGAAGCTCCCTATGATGATATTGTGCATGTGGAGTGCTCCCCGTTCGGGATGGTAAACTGGGCTTTTCAGTACAGTGATCGGGTGGAGGTGCTTGCCCCGGAATCGGTGCGGGAGAGGGTAATTGAGAAAATTCGGAATCTGAAGGAAATGTATGGAGACGTTCATGATAAATGAACGAAAAAATAGTATCGTGTTTTTGCAGAAAAGGTGGAAATTTCCGCCTTTTTTGCTGTTATAATAGGGTTTAAAGATGAACCTTAACAATTGAAACAAGTTGCAAAATAGTATTGCAAAACCAGGAGGAAGATATGAAGAAGAAGAAAATGAAACACACACAGATGACGGACGGAACGAATCGCTGGGTGCACAATGCGGGAAGTGAGATGCTGATCAAGGAGGTATTAAGCCCTCTTTTGGACATTATTTTTCTGTATAAGGAAAGCTCCTTTTACAACTATGTCCCAGGTACAAATGAGGACTGTGACGCGGGATGGGCTTACTTTTTAAAATATTATTTATTCATCAATACTTTATATGCCTATATAAAGGATACCTACTATTTAACAATCAGTTTAACACATTTTCAAAATGTATAAAATCTTTGAAAATGTATATTTATACATGTATTTCATCAGCAACATTTAAACGAACTGGGACTTTCCGAAAAGGGAGAAAAAGAAAAACTCGCAAAGCTGCAGCAAAGAGCCGCTGAATTACCAGCAAGGACCACAGAGATCTTAGGGGAATCCTCCCATTAAAGGGAGGATTTTGGCATGGAGACGAGAAGTTCTTTTTTGTCAACATTGTATTCATATGCCAACCGGGTGTTTACATGAAGATGTTGCAGATTTAAAAGGGAAGACAGGCGGTCTATGCGTCCGGCGGTTGTTTTGTGCGTATGTGCAGGGTAGGAATTGCCTTCAAAGATCACCGTGATATCTGTGTCACGAGGCAGCACCTGTCCAATCACAGACTTTGAACCCAGAGTGAAAATCCCATATCTTTTTTCAGCGACACCAAGGATATGCTCCATTTTCAGCGGGAGATCATAAGGTGTTTGCACTTGAACTGCTTGGTTTTTGATGCTGCAAGTGTGGGTATCTTCATCAAATAATACCTCAAGATTAATATTGACGGATAGCTGCAACATAGAAATACCTCCTTGATTTTTGAAAAATTTGATAGAAAAATTTCAATCAAATTTATCTTATCACAGGATGAGAGAAGTGTCAAGATAAAAATGACTTCTTGGAATGCCTGGGGGATACAGAAAAGAGATAAGGATTGAATAAAGCAGGGAATGTTGATATAATAGGTCAAAATAATTCTAAGGAGAAAAACCAATGCTTAACAGAACCGATTTTTATTATTTCAGTCCTACAGGAGGCACAAAAAAGACAGGGGAGATCTTATGTCAGGGACTTTCTGAGGAGATTCATCCGGTGGATTTGGGGAAGAGAGACCAGGTGGCAGAGATTCCTGAGAGCGAGCTTGTGGTTGTGGCAGTTCCGGTCTTTGGTGGCAGGATTCCGGCTCTTGCGGCGGATAAGCTTAAGTCTTTGGAGGGAAAAGGGAAAAAGGCAGTTACCTTGGCGGTATATGGTACACGTGCCTATGAAGATGCGCTGCTGGAATTAAATGACATTATGATGGAGAGAGGATTTCAGATCTTAGCTTCTGCGGCTTGTATCGCACAACATTCTATCGTGCCAGCAGTCGGAAAGGGAAGACCTGATGAGCAGGACAGAGAGGAGATCTTGAAATTTGCTGCGAAAGTGTTAGAGAAGCTTGAAAAGGGCGCAGACTGTCCGGTAAGTGTTCCGGGCAATCATCTATACAAAGCGCGGATGAATATGCCGGTGACACCTGTTTGCAGCCTGCTTGTATCCAGTGCAGAACCTTTGAGTCGGTCTGTCCTTCGGGTGCGGTCTGCTTAGAAAATGGTGCAATTGTCACGGATGCTAATCATTGTATGTTATGCATGGCCTGCGTGGCTGCCTGTACACAACATGCCCGGATACTTCCGCCGCCTTTGCAGGAGCAGATGAATCAGAAACTGGGTGCGTTAAGCTCTGTTCGCAGAGAACGGGAATATTTCTTATCATAAGATCACAGGGAGGCGAGAGCAACATGTCAGAGACGGCGTTTGCGTCCATCTACAAAGAGATCTTTCCTTTTTGGGAAAAGATATCGAGTGCGGACAGAGATATGATCTGTCAAAATTCATACATAGTCAACTATCCAAAAGGAACGAATGTTCATGATGGAGATGAATGTTCTGGGGTGATCCTGGTCCGCTCAGGCAGTCTGAGACTGTATATGATGTCGGAGGAAGGGAAAGATATCACACTCTATCGCCTGCACAAAGGCGATCTGTGTATGTTGTCGGCTTCTTGTGTGCTGTCTGCCGTTACATTTGATGTGTTCATAGACGCAGAGGAAGACAGCGAGTGCTGTGTGATCAGCGGGCCTGCATTTGCAGCGGTCTCAGAACGCAATCCGGATATCCGGATCTTTGCGCTGGAGACAGCAGTGGGACGTTTTTCGGATGTGATGTGGGTGATGCAGCAGATTCTGTTTATGAGCATGGATAAGCGGCTGGCAATCTTTCTTCTGGATGAATCCGCAAGGACCGGTTCTGATACGATTGCATTGACACACGGGCAGATTGCCCGCTATATGGGATCTGCCCGTGAAGTAGTATCCAGGATGCTGAAATATTTTGCCAATGAGAAAATGGTGGAAGTAGTAAGAGGCGGTGTCACCATACGGGATAAAAAACGCCTCCGCCAATTAGCCCATTAGCAGGGCCAGAACATCTGCTTTTGGTCTTGCTCCTGCGGACTGGTGGATGATTTTTCCATCTTTGATGACAACCAGTGTCGGGATATTTGCGACTTGAAATCTCTGTGCCAGTTCGGACTCTTCACTTACATTGACCTTGCCAACCAGATATTGCGGATATTCTTCTGCAATTTCCTCCACGATAGGAGATAGCATACGACAAGGGGCGCACCAGTTGGCATAGAAATCTAAAAGTACAGGTTTTGTGCTGGTGATCACAGAATCAAAATTATCTTTGTTTACGATGAGTACGGACATGATCAATACCTACCTTTCTTTTGTCTGGCTGTAGTATATCATTACCCATTTCTGATGTCTGTGACGTGGTCACGGTAATGTTACAGTGTGTAAAGTGATATCGTCAATGTACCCTGATCTGCAGATGCCTGGATCTGAAGGGGCTGTGCAAAGATATTGGTAAACTTAAGATCCAGTGCGCTGCCGGAGATGGTGGCATCCATTCCTTCAGGAATATAACCTACTTGCAGGGAATGTGGATGTCTCTCTGTGGCAGGCAGTCCAGCGTCCAGCATAGCTGCGTACAACGTGGAGGATACCTGACAGATGCCTCCGCCGATTCCAAGTACATATTTTTTATTGACGATCATATTGGCTTCCACATAGCCGTTGGCGGTGGTTCTTGGCAGGATCGCCTGGTTAAAAGAAAAGCTCTCGCCGGGATTTATGATCATGCCGTTGATTCTCGATGCCGCCAAAGATACATTGACTGCACGTGATATGTTTGCATTGTAAGCGGTTGCATAGCTGCCGATCAGCGTGGAAGCAGGTGCTGCTTCCGCAACAGAGGTGACAAGTGCACTGCCGTCGCCAGCCGCGCTTCTGCCTTCTGCTTTTCCATGGGTCTCATAGTGAACACAGTAGGCCAGATAGTCCGTTCCAAAGGATGCCTGCAGGTCCGGGTACTGATTCCTGTATACCAGACAGTTAAATTCTGCACTGCCGGAGCGGCCTTCTGCCAGTCCGGAATTAAGATAATGCTGGTATAACAGGTTGTAGTCGTAGCCTAATGCAGTCTGAAGATCCGGATAGGTATTGTAATAATAATCCATATCGAATGTTAGACTGGTAAGGGCAGCTGGCGCTGCCATAACAGGTACGGCACTTCCCCACAGCAGACAGAAGCACAAGAGCATAGAAATACAGTTACTTATTTTGGGTTTCATATTGTTCCTCCCAGTGATTCATAATATTTAAGATCCAAGATCTCTAGAATAGATTATATCATAAGATATCCATTCATGATAGTGGTTTTCTTTCTGAAACGGCAGAAGTTTCCCAAAGTCCCAGATCAGAGAGGACACAATGTGTAAGCTCGGCTGCCACGAGTCCTGAGGCATGTGCCGTATGCAGTGGAAGAGAGGCGAATAGCATCTTTTACGGTCTGTATATGTTCTGGAGAAAATGCAAGTTGGTTGCCATAACCGATGTTCTGGATATAATCCCGGATGGTGTTCAGGTCAGACTGCTGGTCAAGAGCCTGAAAATACCAGGTAACAGAATGTTGCATGACAGAAGCCAGGGTCTGATCGGTGTTCCACAAGTCGTACGGATAGTGCACTTCATTCCATGGGAGCAAGGACTGCTCTGGTGTGATGATTCCGGCGTCCAAACTGAACAGAGAATCATATATTTTATAAGTGGAAGCAGGAGCGATACGCGTGGTGGCGTTTTCCATCTGATAGATCATCCAGGTATCTTTGACAGGATCATACAACACAAAACTGCCGTCATATTCTGCAAACTCATCCGTGAGATCCAGACAGCGGATCTGATGGTCTGTCTCTGAAAAAGGGTAGTGGTTGTGGTCTGCAGCCTGTATAGACAGAAATGGGACACATCCTAATAAAAGACCTGCGATCATCAGGGATGCCAGGATATCGGCCAGCAGACGCCGGAAGAAAAGGCACTGCCAGTAATCCAAGCAGCAAAAACCACAGATTGTAATGCATCTGGCGGGTCAGCCGCTCTCTCAGCCAATATTTGACAGCTAAGAACAGGACGATGATGCTGATCCACAGATTGCATAAGAGAAAACGTATCATAAAATCTGCCATAATTTATGTTCCTTTTAGTCTTTGGAGAGAAGAGAACGGAGTTCTTCGATCTCTGTTTTTGACAGCTGGTCGTTATCAAGATAGGCAGATAACATCGAGATAATATTGCCGTCGTAGAATCGGTTGAGAAAAGAATTGCTTTCCTGTTTGATATACTCATCTTCCGCTACAAGAGGCGTATAGACAAAGACGCGGCTTTGTTTTTCATAAGAGAGCACACCCTTTGTCACTAAGCGCTTGATCAAAGTCTGTATCGTCTTAGGACTCCAGGAGGTAGTCTTTAGCAGTTGGTCGGTGATCTCATTCGTGCTGATCGGGGCATGTTTCCATATGATTTTCATAACTTTAAATTCAGCTTCTGATATCTGAGGCAGTGATTTCATGGTAAGATTTCTCCTTCTTTATTTTCTTCTAAGGCCGTCTCGCAAAGTTCCTGGTTGGTTGCAATCCGTGAATGTTCCAGAATCCTTCCTGTCTTAATCTTTGACTTCAGATGTTCCTGATAGGAGAGTGAAAAGTAGGCAGAGAATATGATATCCAATATAAATTGAATGGACTTTTCGGTGGCAAAGGTGGAGATTTTACTATACAATTTTTCACGGGACGAGATCGAGAGGGTATAGTCTGCATGACGCCGAAGCTTGTTGTCGCCGCTGCTTGTGATGGCAATCATAGGGACATGCTGGGCTTTTAGCAGAGAGACCAGGTTCATGGGTTCTCTGACCTCGGTATTGCCGGAGTAGGAGATTAAGATCGCGCAGTCATCCTTGGTCAAAGAAGAGGCCAAAAGACCAGAATCGCCTAACAGAGAGAGATCCACCGGCTTTTGAATCGTCATCATGCGGCGGCGAAATAATTCACAGAGAAGAATGTTGGGATTCATGCCAAAGACAGCGATTCGATGGGATCTTTGCAGGAGTTTAGCGATCTGATCGATGGTATGTGCGGAAAGAAGATCCGCCGTATCTAAGATACTTTCCACCTGAAGACTGCACATCTTTTGGATGATATCCGTCGTGGAATCTCCCTCTTCAAAAGGAAAATTGGGGTCAATATCCGAATAATGATTTTCCTGATAACGCTGTTCAGCGACAAATTCTTTGACAAATTCTCGCCAGCCTCCGAATCCTAAACTCTTGGCAAAACGTACAAGTGCTGCTTTTGAGGTATACGTCTCATCTGCGATCTGCTGAATACTGTATTCATTCAGACGACTCTTTTTTCTCAGTATAAATTCGCCAATATATTTTCTGGAATGGTTTCCATAGGCCATAGTTAATTCTTCGACTCGCTGCTGTAAAGTCACAGATCTTTCCCCCTTTGCAGATCTTACTTATCCATGTATTTTTTTATTATAGCAGGGTTTTTAAAAATTTGAAACAATGTGATACCGTAATTTTTTCAAAAATCCCTTTCTAAAAGATCTTTTGTGAAACAGTGTGAAACTAGACCGATTGAAGTTCCACAAGGGAATTGCTATGATAGATGCATCAAAAGAAATGCTCCGGAACATTTCCAAAACAGGATAGTGAGAAGAGAGGGAACAATATGAGCCAAAAATATGAATCACTGGCACGCGACATCATAAAAGGTGTCGGTGGAAATCATCCCGGCATTGTCCGGTGCAGGTATGGTCAAAGCGATTATGGCGCTTTTGGTGGTATTTCATCTGATCGACAATCAGTCGCAGACCTATTATATGCTGAATGTATTTGCAGATGGCGTCTTTTATTTCTTACCGATGCTGCTTGCCTTTTCAGAGGCACAGAAACTTCGCTGCAATCCTGTGCTGGCAGCAGGTGTGGCGGCGATGATGCTTCACCCTAACTGGATTGCGCTGGTGACAGCAGAAGAAGCCATACCCGTACAGTTTTTCCAGGTGATACCGTTTACCCTTACAAGCTATGCATCCAGTGTCATACCGATTATATTGATTGTGTTTGTACAGTCTTATGTGGAGAAGTTCTTAAAAAAATGGATTCCCAAGGCCGTGGAGCTGGTATTTGTACCAATGTGCACGTTTTTGATTATGGGAACGCTGGCTTTTAGTGTGTTAGGACCGATTGGAAGTATCCTTGGAGACTATCTGGCTGTCTTCTTTAATTTCTTAAGTACCAATGCAAGCTGGCTTCCGGCGGTATTGATTGGCGGCCTGCTTCCGGTGATGGTGATGTTTGGTTTACATAATGGAGTCGCACCTTTGGGAGTCATGCAGATGGCCAATCTGGGATACGACAGTATCTTTGGGCCTGGCTGTCTGTGCTCTAACATGGCACAGGCGTCGGCTGGACTTGTGGTGGCGCTTCGCACAAAAGACAAGAAAGAACGTCAGACTGCGGCTTCTGGTTCCATCACGGCATATATGGGTATTACAGAACCGCTGCTCTATGGAGTCAATCTGCCGAAAAAATATCCGTTAGTTGCTGCGATGATCGGCGGCGGACTGGGTGGCGTCTATGCAGGACTGACGCATACCCATCGTTTTGCAACGGGTTCTTCCGGACTTCCGGCGGTGTTATTGTATATTGGCGATAATACGATGTATTATTTAACAAATATAGTGATTGCAATCCTGATCAGTATGGTGGTTTCTGCGGCCCTGACCTATCTGCTTAGCTTGCGTTTTGAAAAGGTTGTGCATGAGGAGTCGCCTGCAGTGACGCCAGCAAAGAGTATGGATTTGACATTTTTAGTTTCGGTATCCGGAGATGTACAGCCAATCAGTCATGCGGATGACGAGGCGTTTGCTTCTGAAGCATTGGGAAAAGGAGCCGTCATCTTCCCGTCTGAGGGGATTGTGTATGCGCCGTTTGACGGAGAGATTGAAGCTCTGTTTCCTACAAAACATGCGATTGGCCTTCGCTCGGACAGCGGGATCGAGGTCTTAATCCATGTGGGAATTGATACGGTAAAATTAGAAGGCAAATATTTTGAGGCATTTACAGAACAAGGTGCGCATGTGAAAAAAGGACAGAAACTTCTATCTTTTGACTACAAAGCGATTGAAAAAGAAGGATACCAGTCACAAGTTCTCGTTGTGATCAGCAACACGGATGATTATAATGAGATTGTACTAGAAGCAAATGGAAATACCAGTGCACAGTGCCCGATGATAACGATTCATTAGATAGAGGAGGATAGGTAATATGTTTCATAATCAATTAAAACCATTTCGGGAAGATTTTTTGTGGGGGGCATCCACATCAGCTTATCAGGTCGAGGGCGCATATCAGGAGGACGGGAAAGGAATGTCCGTACAAGATCTGCATGAGTCACCAGAAGGGATTACTGATTTTAAAGTGGCGAGTGATCACTATCATCATATGAAAGAAGATGTGGCATTGATGTCAGAACTTGGTCTGAAAGCGTACCGTTTTTCTATTGCATGGACGAGAATCCTTCCCGATGGAGATGGAGAAGTCAACGAAAAAGGTCTGATGTTTTATGAGAGCCTGATTGATGAGCTGAATAAAAGAAAGATTGAGCCGATTGTAACCATGTATCATTTTGATCTGCCGCTTGCGCTCCATGAAAGAGGCGGATGGGCCAATCGCGATACCGTGGATGCTTTTGAAAAATACGCCAGGATTCTCTTTCAGCGGTTTGGGAAAAAAGTACGCTATTGGCTGACGATGAATGAACAGAATGTAATGATTAATCATCCCAATGCTATGAATCCCGGACGTATCCCGACGAAAAAAGAACTGTACCAGCAATGCCATCATATGTTTGTGGCATCTGCAAAAGCAACTCTTTTGTGCCATGAGATGTGTCCAGATGCAAAGATCGGCCCGGCACCTAATATTGTAGCCATCTATCCAGAGACATGCAGCCCCTCTGATGCCATCGCAGCAGACAACTGGGAGAGTATCCGATGCTGGCTGTACTATGATGTGGCTGTGTATGGAAGGTATACGCCATTGGTGTGGGCTTATCTGGAAGAAAAAGGATATACGCCTGAGATGATGGATGGAGACCTGGAACTGTTAGCGAAGGCAAAGCCGGATTACCTGGGGCTGAATTATTATGCGACTGCTACGGTCAGCGCGCCTAAAAATGATGGAACTGACTGCCAGGCGAGAAACGGAGATCAGCAGGTTATGGTTGGGGAAGAAGGCGTCTATCGGGCAGCTAAGAATCCCTATCTGAAACAGACCGCTTATGGCTGGCTGATCGATCCCATTGGACTGAGAGTCACACTGCGCCGGGTATATGACCGCTATCACCTTCCAATACTGATCACAGAAAATGGTCTTGGCACAAAAGATGTACTGACAGAGGATGGAAAAGTACATGATCCCTATCGGATTGAATATCTGGAAAACCATTTCCAACAGGCACAACTGGCAGTGTCTGACGGTGTGGATCTGATCGGGTATTGTCCCTGGGCACTGATGGACCTGGTCAGCACCCATCAGGGATATGGAAAACGATATGGTTTTGTGTATGTAAACAGAGAGGAAGATGACATGAAAGATCTGAAACGCATCAAGAAGGACAGTTTTTACTGGTATCAAGATGTCATTAAGAAAAACTATTGTTCGTAACTGGCTGGGCTGTCATGTCTCGAAAGAGATATGATAGCCATTTTTATGCAAAAAAAGACAAAAATATATAAAAATGTGACTTTTAGTGATTCTGTCATATATTTTCGGCACACCTCTTGATTTACAGACCCCTTCCCATTCACCTATAATAAGTCTTAGCTAATGTGAGGTGCTAAGAGAACATGTCCGGACAGTCTTTCTACACATCGCAGGCAAAAATATAAGAAAAGGGGAAGATATATGAGAAGGATATCCCGTATAACTGCCATCATATTGTCTTTGCTGTTGATGTTGTCGGTCGCCGGGTGCAGTGCATCTGACGGTAAAATCCATCTGACATTCCAGATCTGGGATGTCTATCAACGTCCGGGAATGCAGGCTATGTGTGATGCCTACACTGAGAAAAATCCCAATGTGGTGATCGAGGTGCAGGCAACTAGCTGGAATGAATACTGGACGAAGTTAGAGGCTGCTGCAGAGAGCAACACGCTGCCGGATATTTTCTGGATGCATACCAATCAACTGCTGTACTATGCGGATTTTGGAATGTTGGCGGATGTCACACATCTTTATGATGATATAGATCCTCAATATTATGAGAAGCACTTTTCGGATATTTCCCGCAGCAATGCCAGCGGCAGCGACGGAAATCTGTACGGAGTGCCAAAGGATAAAGACAATGGGCATCTGGTGTATAACAAAGAGATGTTTGACGCAGCTGGTGTAACTTATCCAACGGACGACTGGACATGGGATGATCTGGTGAGCGCTTCCGAACAGATCTATAATACCACAGGAAAATATGGCTTTATGGCCTACAATGATGATCAGCTTGGCTATTGGCCTTTTGTCTATCAGGCAGGAGGCTATATCCTGAATGAAGTTTTGGAACGGCTGCGCAAAGACTATCCTGAGATCTTGATTGAGGGGTGTTGTGGAGGCGGAGGCCGGTTTGACGGCGGGATGCTCTACTATACTCCGCAGATCTGGTGCAGTGATGACTCGGATGCGATCGATCGTCTGCGTATCCAGTACGGAACTTCTTTTTGCTATCCTCCCTGCACGATGGGAGCACATGTCTCTGCTGTGCCCAATGAGCAAAATGGACGGATCACGCCTCTTCAGACACGGGGAATCGTTGCTATGAGCGGGGCATTTGGCTATGAGATGGATTTGGGAAAATGCACAGCAGAGGAAAGAGAAGAGATCCGCCGGCAGGTAGAGACTTATAAAAGACATGAAAAGCTGATCTACTGGGGAGATTATTACCGGTTAAGTGATCCCTTTTCACAGGATCTGTATACTGCCTGGGAACATGTATCGGAAGATCAAAAAGAGGCGTTGGTCTCATTGGTGATGGGCACCACCCGCTTTGCATCACCTTTTCAAAGAGTATATCTAAAAGGGCTTAACCCGTCTTTTCGGTATCAGATCAATAAAAAAGAAGTGTACAAGGGCAGCACTTTAATGGAAGTTGGTTATCCTCTTTTAGAATTTTCAAAAGACTATACTTCCATGCAGCTTTATCTGGAGGCGATCTAAAGACATAGAACAGCTGATGTAGGATCATCAGCTGTTTTGTCTGCGCCATTCTTTGGGAGATACGCCATAGTATTTTTTAAAAGCCTGGGAAAAATGCAGCTGGTTGGGATAACCGCACTGATCTGCTACATTTTTAATAGGAAGATTGGTGAGCCTTAACAATTCGGCAGCGCTGGTCAGCCGCTGCTGAATGAGAAATTCCTGTGGGGTGCTGCCAATCAGCTCTATAAAGCGCCGGCTGAAATAATTGCGGTTTAATTGACAGAAATTGGCCACTTCGTCCACAGAGAGTTCCCGCTGATAATTCTGTTGAATATAGACTACGGCTTCGTGGATATAATAATCATGTTTCTTTTTCTCGCCTTGTTCTTTACGATTCGCTGAAGATTCCATCAATTCATCCAAAAATAAAGCAAGCTGTCCCACTAGATGCAATGAAGAGCTGGTAGTGTGTTCGGTAAAATACAGCATCCGCTCGCACAGTTTATGTCCCAGCTCTTTACTGCGGGGCCGATAGATGGGAGTATCCTGTGTAAGCCCTGCCTTTTGTAAAAATTCTTTTACGCGCATGCCGTCAAATTCAATCCAGACATATTCCCACGGATGTTTTTCATCTGCGGTATACAGGTTGATCTGCCCAGGACAGATCAAAAAGCCCTGGTCTTTTCCCAACTGATATTCATGTATCTCTCCATTGACCGCATGAGAGTACAAGATTCCAGATCCTTGTATAATATAATGAAATAAAAAATGATTCCGTACAAACGGGCCAAAAGAATGGAGCGGTGCACATGCCTCCCATCCATATTGGTAGGGTCTGAAATCCAGATAATTTTCATTGGGGAAGATCGCATGAACATGATTTTGCATGGTTATCACTCACTTTCTGTTCTGAACGTAGTATATCATATATTTTTTTCTG
>CAJUGG010000059.1 GCA_910585995.1 uncultured Lachnospiraceae bacterium | reverse complement strand
GCCAGACTGTCCGCTCCAATCTACACAGCACTATTTGTCAAAACCCCATAGGCCCGGAGGCCTGTTTTGCAATAGCAAAAGCCTCTTTTCCTGGGGTTGGCAGGCGGGGTGGGGTATGGTTTTTCGACTGTCTCGTTGCTTTTAAAAGCTTGTTTTTTGGTTCTTAACAATAGGTTTGCTTGCGAAGCAAGTTATTATCTTTGGAACCAGGACTTCATGGTGGTTAATACTTGCAGGAGTTCGGGTTCGGTGATGATGTAGGGAACCATGGCGTATAGGTAGTTTAGGAAGGGGCGGGAGAAGACGCCTTGTTGGTAGGCGTAGTCTTGGTAGCCTTGTAAGGTGGCGGGGTCGTGGACTTCGATGCAGATGCAGCCGCCTAAGATGCGGACTTCTTTGATGCGGTCGTCATGGAAATGTTGCATCTCGCGGCGGGTGATGGACTCGATTTTGTGGATTTTGGACAGGTAGTCTTCGGTCTCGAAGAGTTCGATGGATTTGAGGGCTACGCTGCAGGCGAGGGGGTTGGCCATGAAGGTGGGTCCGTGCATCAGGGCTTTGTCGGGGTTGTCGTCGTAGAAGGCGTTGTAGACTTTTTGGTTGGCGATGGTGGCAGCGTGGCCGATGTAGCCGCCGGTCAGGGCTTTTCCTAAGACTAGGATGTCCGGGAGGACTTCGTCGGCTACGAAGCGGTGGCCGGTGCGGCCAAAACCGGTGGCTACTTCATCAAAGATTAGGAGGACATGGTACTGGTCGCAGAGTTCTCTTGCGCGTTTGAGAAAGGAGATCTCATACATGCGCATCCCTCCGGCTCCTTGTAAAAGGGGTTCTACGATCAGGCAGTTGAGTTCTTTGTGATGGCGCAGAAAGGCTTCTTCAAGGGCTTTGATATCTGTGGGAATGTGGAGCACATGGGGATTTTCTCCGTAGACTTCTAAGATAAAGTGATAGTCTTCGTCATCTCCTACTTCCATGGTTTTGAAGGTGTCGCCGTGGTAAGCATGGGTGAGGGAGAGGACTTTGGTTCGCTTGAAGTCACCTTGATTGACATAATATTGCAAGGCCATTTTAAGGGCTACTTCCACTCCCACGCTGCCGGAATCGGAGAAGAAGCAGTAGTTTAGATCACCAGGAAGCCAGTCTTCCAATTTGTCGGAGAGTTTTTGTACAGGTTCGTGGGTCAGTCCGCCTAACATAACATGGGAGAAGCGATCGGCCTGGGATTTGATGGCTTCTACCAGTACGGGGTGTTGATAGCCGTGGATGACGCTCCACCAGGAGGAGATGGAGTCGATCATGCGGTTGTCCGGGGTGTAGAGCCAGACGCCTTTGGCGTCTGTGATATTGTAAGGGGTTTTCATAGTTTTCATCTGTTGGTAGGGATACCAGATCATAATGTGTCTCCTTTAGGATTCTTGATAGAGTGAGATGAGTTTCTGAACATCCATGGCAAGGTCTGTGTCGCCTTCTTTTACACAGGCGAGGACTTTCAGGCCGGTGAGAGATTCACACATGCGCAGGTTGTCTTCTTCCATCACATTGCCTGGGTGAAAATGGTTGAAGAGGATGCCTGCTATGGGGATCTTTCGGGCACGCATATATTCTGCGGTCAGGACGACGTTGTTGATGGTGCCAAGACCAGCATCTGCGACGATCAGACAGGAGAGAGAAAGTTCCTGAATGATATTGGTCAGTTGGATCTTGGCTTCGTCATAACAGAGGGGACAGAGGATTCCTCCGCTTCCTTCCATGGTGATGTACTCGTATTGGGCACAGAGTTTGTGAAAACCTTGACGAACCACTTCCATACGGACGGGGTTGCCCTCCAGACGAGACGCCAGATGAGGGGAGACGGCGGCTTCGTAGATATACGGGCACATATCGGCCAGGGGCTGAGAGATGCCGGAGACTTTTTTGACATGACAGGCGTCTCCTGGGATCAGACCGCCGTCAGGACGGCGTAGGTTGCCGCTCATGGCGGCTTTGTAGTAAGCAGCCGAGAGGCCGTTTTCCTTTAATTTTTTCAGGATCAATCCTGTGATGTAGGTTTTGCCTACGTCTGTACCGGTTCCGGTGATAAATAAAGCTTTAGCCATGGCATCGTACCTCGAATCCTAATTCTTTGAGTAGTTTTTGGTCTGTCTCTACCGTGATGCCTGCGGTGGTCAGCATATCGCCGGAGATGGCGGCATTGGCTCCGCTTTGGAAGCAGGCTTTGCCTTTGTCTTCTAAGAGTCCCCGGCCGCCGGCGAGACGTATGGAGGCGTCAGGGATCAAAAAACGAAAGAGTGCAGCACAGCGACAGGCTTCTTCATTGGTCAGGGGACGGTTGTGCTCATAGGGGGTGCCTGGGATTGGATTCAACAGATTCATGGGGATGGAGGTGACGCCTAACTCACGGGCTGTCAGCACCATGTCGATCCGGTCTTCCATCGTCTCTCCCAAGCCTAAGATCCCGCCGGAACAGATGGACAGACCGGCCCTTTTGGCTGCTTTGAGCGTCTCGATCTTCTCTTCATAGGTATGGGTGGTGCAAACTTCCTTGAAATAGCGGGCAGAAGATTCCAGATTACAGTGGACTCTGGAGGCACCTGCTTCTTTTAATCGGGTAAATTGTTCTTCGTTCAGAAGGCCAAAGGAGACACAGACTTTTATGGAAGTCTCTTTTCTTATGGTACGGATACTTTCGCAGACTTTTTCGATTTCCTGATCTGACAGACGCTTTCCGGAGGTGACAATAGAATAGCGAAGAACGCCCTGTGCATCGTTATGCCGGGCGCCTTCTAAGAGTTTCTCTGTGGACAGAAGCGGATAGCTCTCAGGACAGGATGCATGGTAATGGGCGCTCTGGGCGCAGTATTTGCAGTCTTCCGAGCAGCGGCCGCATTTTCCATTGACAATGGTACACAGGTCAAAAGTGTTCTGACATATTTTTTTCCGGATCTCATCCGCCGCTTTCGTCAGCTCCTTTAGAGAAGCATGTGACAAAGCGATGGCTTCTTCCCGGCTAATCTGACCTCCTTCATAGATTTTTTGTTTTAGGGTTTCTACAATACTCATGCTTTTCTCCTGTTGTTATAGGGTTGCTAAAATAGGTTTTAACCGCTTGGCCAGTCCGGCTGCCAAAAAGCACAGGCAGATATCGCCGGGGACGGCAAGCAGAAAACAATAGAGGAACAAAGGCCACAGTCCGATGGGGGTATGGATGACGTAGTTGCAGATCACATAGTAATAGATCATCCCCATCACATAGATAATGGCAAGACCGGCAAAATTGGCGATCAAGATCCGGCCAAAGGTGAGCGTGTCTCTTTGTTCTGTCATCTTCCCGGTTACATAGCTTCCTAAGATAAATCCCAGGATATAGCCAAAGGTGGGCTGCAGCAGATACCACAAGCCGCCGCCTTGTGTAAAGACAGGAAGTCCTGCAAGTCCCAGGATCATGTAGAGTCCTACACTGAGGGCACCTAACCGGCTGCCTAAGAGAAGTCCGGCCAGCATGGTAAAGAGCACCTGCAAAGTGAAAGGAACAACCGGAACCGGGATTTTGATAAAGGCGCCGACGGCAGTCAGGACCGTGAAGATGGCACACAGGGTCATTTCTTTGGTTGTTATTTTTCTTTTCATAAAGCTAAGATAACAGGAAATGGTTAGATTGTCAACCTAAAATTTAAAGTGGTTAACAATTAAAAATGGATTGCGGAATCTATAACAAAATATAATAGAAAATTTGCATAAAAAGTTTGCTAATTTTCTTAACATTATGTATAATGTCTATAAAAGCAGACAAAGCTTCCGGCAAACAGGTGTGGCTTTGATCATATTGATAAAGGGGGATTTCTTTATGGAAAAAAGAATATTCAAGATTTTTTCACAGGCAGACAGCAAAGTGGCTTTAAAGGTGATTCCAGGGCATTTTGTGACTTCTCATTCCCATATTAATTATTATGTGGATCTGACCACCTTGCAGGCACGTCAGAATGAGGCAGAGGCAGCAGCGAAGCTGTTGGCTAAGATGTATGAGAACAATACCGTGGTGGATACCATCATCTGCTTAAATAACTGTGAGATTATCGGGGCTTATCTGGCGCAGGAGCTGACTAAGGGAGGGATTATGTGTCTGAACGCACACAACACCATCTATATCACGGCACCGGAGCAGGATATCAACGGCCAGATGATCTTTCGGGATAATTCCAAGATTATGGTGCAGGGAAAGAATATCTTGATTCTCTCCACTTCTATCACCACTGGTGTGACACTGGAGAAAGCGATCCGCAGCGTGGAGTATTATGGAGGTAAGGTGCAGGGAATCGCTTCCATCTTCAGCTTTGTCAAAGAAGCACATGGTGTGATGGTAAATAGTATCTTCGATGCCAATGATATGTCCGGATATGCATCCTTTGATGAGAAGGACTGCCCGATGTGCAGGACCGGTCAGAGGATCGATGCTATCGTCAATGGATTTGGCTATAGCAAACTTTAAACTGTCACTTTAAAATTTATGGAATCAAGACGCAGGGGTTGTCAAACCTCTGCGTTTTGTGTATAATACAGACAATTTGGGCAAAAATCAGGAAAGGACAAAGGTGAAAAGATGAAAGCATTTCTAATTCTGGAAGACGGACATGTCTTTGCCGGGAGACAGATTGGTTCAAACCGGGAAGTAGTCAGTGAGATCGTATTCAACACCTCCATGACCGGATATCTGGAAGTATTGACAGATCCTTCGTATTCCGGGCAGGCTGTGGTGATGACGTATCCGCTGATTGGCAATTATGGCATCTGTTATGAGGATATGGAATCTGTAAAACCGTGGATAGACGGTTTTATCGTCCGTGAGTTATCCAGAATACCGAGCAATTTCCGTTCAGAAGATACGATACAGAACTTTTTAAAAGAAAATGATATTCCTGGAATCTGCGGCATCGATACCCGCTCCCTTACGAAGATCCTTCGGGAAAAGGGAACCATGAATGGCATGATTACCACAGATGAGCATTATCAGATAGAAGAAGTCTTAAAAAAATTAAAAACATATTCTACAAAAGATGAGGTCTCAAAGGTCACTTGTCAGGAGAAATATATCCTTCATGGAAAAGGGCCGAAAGTCGCTCTGTTAGATCTAGGAGCCAAGCATAATATCGCACATTCTCTACATAAACGTGGCTGTGAAGTCACGGTCTATCCTTCTTTTACTTCTGCCGAGGAGATCTTACAATCCAGACCGGACGGTATCATGTTATCCAATGGTCCGGGAGATCCCAAAGCCTGTCTCTCGATTATCCAGGAAATACGCAAACTCTATGAAAGCAATCTTCCAATCTTTGCCATCTGTCTTGGGCATCAGTTGATGGCGCTGGCTGTGGGCGCAGATACCTATCGGCTGAAATACGGTCATCGCGGCGGAAATCATCCGGTTAAGGATTTAGAGACTGGACGGGTCTATATCACAGCACAAAATCATGGATATGCGGTGGACCCGAAAAGTTTATCTCCTGATGTGGCTGTACCGGTCTTTCAAAATGTCAATGACGGGACGAATGAAGGACTTCGCTATACAAAAAAACCTGTATTTACGGTGCAGTTTCATCCGGAAGCCTGCCCAGGTCCCCAGGACTGCGGGTATCTGTTTGATAAATTCTTAACGATCATGGAGGGAGAAAGACATGCCTAAGAATCCAGAGATAAAAAAGGTACTGGTAATTGGTTCTGGTCCGATTGTGATCGGGCAGGCAGCAGAATTTGACTATGCAGGGACACAGGCATGCCGCTCTCTGAGAGAAGAGGGCATCGAAGTCGTGCTGTTAAATTCCAATCCTGCGACTATTATGACAGATAAGGACATTGCAGACAAAGTCTATATTGAACCTCTGACGGTGGAAGTGGTGGAGCAGCTTATTCTCAAAGAAAAGCCTGACAGTGTGCTTCCGACTCTTGGAGGACAGGCGGGACTGAATCTGGCTATGGAGTTAGAAGAACGAGGATTTTTGGAAAAGACAGGTGTCAGGCTGATCGGAACCACGGCTAAGACCATCAAACGGGCGGAGGATCGTCTGGAATTTAAGTCTGCGATGGAGAAGATCCATGAGCCGGTGGCGGCGTCTCTGGTGGTGGAGACTTTGGAAGAGGGGATTGCCTTTGCCAACCAGATCGGGTATCCGGTGGTGTTGCGTCCGGCTTATACACTGGGAGGCAGCGGCGGCGGGATCGCTCATAACCAGCCGGAACTAGAAGAGATCTTAGCAAACGGACTTCGTCTCTCGCGGGTGGGACAGGTGCTGGTGGAGCGCTGTATCGCGGGCTGGAAAGAGATCGAATATGAAGTGATGCGTGACCAGGCAGGCAATGTCATCACCATCTGTAATATGGAAAATATCGACCCGGTGGGAGTGCATACCGGAGACAGTATCGTGGTGGCACCTTCTCAGACGCTGGGCGATAAGGAATACCAGATGCTGCGGACTTCAGCTCTGAATATCATCAGTGAGCTTGCGATCACCGGCGGATGCAACGTGCAGTTTGCACTGCATCCCACAAGTTTTGAATACTGTGTGATCGAAGTCAATCCCCGTGTCAGCCGTTCTTCTGCGTTGGCCAGCAAAGCGACCGGGTATCCTATCGCCAAGGTGGCGGCAAAGATTGCCATTGGTTATCATCTCGATGAGATTACCAATGCCATCACCGGACAGACGATGGCCAGCTTTGAACCGATGCTGGACTATTGTGTGGTGAAGATGCCGCGTCTGCCATTTGACAAATTTATCAGTGCCAAACGGACACTGACCACACAGATGAAAGCCACCGGAGAGGTGATGAGCATCAGCGACAGTTTTGAAGGTGGGCTTATGAAAGCGATCCGTTCTCTGGAGCAGCATGTGGACAGCCTGTTATCCTATGATTTCAGCCATTTAGACAAGGAGATGTTGCGAAAGCAGTTAGAGGTGGTGGATGACCGCAGGATCTGGGTGATTGCAGAAGCGATTCGTAAAGGGATCTCTTATGATGAGATCTATGAGATTACACGGATTGACCGGTGGTTTATTGACAAGATTGCGATTCTGGTGGAGATGGAGCAGGCGCTGCAAAGAGAAGAACTGACGTTTGAGTTATTGAAAGAAGCCAAACGGATGGAATTTCCGGATCATGTGATTGCGCGTCTGACAGGCAGGAGAGAAGAGGAGATCCGAAAACTGCGCAGAGAACACGGGATTTTTGCAGCGTATAAGATGGTGGATACCTGTGCCGCAGAATTTGCAGCCCAGACGCCTTATTATTATTCGGTGTTTGGCAGTGAAAATGAAGCGATACCGGATCACACCCGCAAAAAAGTGCTGGTGTTGGGATCTGGCCCGATACGGATTGGTCAGGGGATCGAGTTTGATTTTTGTTCCGTGCACTGTACCTGGGCATTTTCCAAAGAGGGCTATGAGACGATCATTATCAATAATAATCCAGAGACCGTCAGTACGGATTTTGATATTGCGGACAGACTGTATTTTGAGCCGCTGACGCCGGAGGATGTGGAGAATGTTGTGAACCTGGAGAAGCCGGACGGAGCAGTGGTGCAGTTTGGAGGACAGACGGCGATTAAGCTGACAGAGGCACTGATGAAGATGGGAGTGCCGATTCTGGGGACTTCTGCTGAGAACGTAGATGCAGCAGAGGACAGAGAGTTGTTTGATCAGATCCTGGAACAGTGTCAGATCCCGCGTCCCAAAGGAGACACCGTCTATACAGTGGAAGAGGCAAAAGCAGTGGCACATCGCCTGGGCTATCCGGTGCTGGTGCGTCCGTCTTATGTGCTGGGCGGTCAGGGGATGCAGATTGCGATTCATGACAAGGATGTGGAGGAGTTTATCGGGATTATCAACCGGATTGCGCAGGATCATCCGATCCTGGTGGATAAATATCTGCAGGGTAAGGAGATCGAAGTGGATGCGGTGTGCGATGGGGAAGACATCCTGATTCCGGGTATTATGGAACATATTGAGCGGGCGGGTATTCATTCCGGCGACAGTATCTCCGTCTATCCGGCTCAGAGTATCAGCGAGGGAGTCAAGGCGACGATTGAAGAATACACCCGAAGGCTTGCACGCTCCCTGCATGTGATCGGGCTGATTAATATCCAGTTTATTGCAGTGGGAGAGGAAGTCTATGTGATTGAAGTGAACCCTCGTTCGAGCCGGACGGTTCCTTATATCAGCAAGGTGACAGGGATTCCTATTGTGCCTTTGGCGACCAAAGTGATCTTAGGGCAGAAGATTCGGGAACTTGGCTATACGCCGGGACTGCAAAAAGAGGCAGATTATGTGGCTATCAAGATGCCTGTGTTCTCTTTTGAAAAGATCCGGGATGCGGATATCAGCTTAGGACCGGAGATGAAATCCACCGGAGAGTGTTTAGGCATCGCCAAAAGTTTTCATGAAGCGCTCTACAAGGCATTTTTAGGGGCAGGGATTTGCCTTCCCCGATATAAAAATATGATTATCACTGTGCGGGATGAGGACAAAGAGGAAGCAGTGGAGATCGCCAAACGTTTTGAGGCACTTGGATACAATATCTTTGCCACTAAAGGGACTGCTCGTGCTCTGATGGAAGCAGATGTACAGGTGCGCATGACCAGGAAGCTAGAGCAGGAGTCACCGAATATCCTGGATCTGATCTTAGGACACCAGATTGACCTGGTGATTGACACTCCGTCCCAGGGAGTAGAGCACAGCCATGACGGATTTGTCATCCGCCGAAATGCCATAGAGACCGGAGTCAACGTACTGACCGCCATCGACACCGCAAGAGCGCTTGTCAATTCTCTGGAAAATACCGATCAGAAAGAATTAACGCTGGTTAATATTGCAGAAGTTTCTTAATCTTACAAAAATTGCTTGCATTTACAGAAACTTGTGATATACTGGTAGTAACTGAATATGCAGACTGAAGAAAGGGGTGGGCAGATGTCCACTCCTTCTTATATGTCTGCGCGGTCAACGGGAAAAGGAGGACTGGTTTGGCAAGGGAAGTTTATGAACGGAAGACAGAGGTGCTTCTAAAGCCTATGATGGAACAACATCATTTTGAGCTGGTAGATGTAGAATTTGTCAAAGAAGCAGGAAATTGGTTTCTGCGGGTTTATATGGATAAGCCCGGAGGTGTTACTATCGATGACTGTGAACTCGTCAGTCGGGCACTGTCAGATCGATTGGATGAAGAAGACTTTATTGTGGAATCCTATATTCTTGAGGTGAGTTCCCCTGGACTTGGAAGACCTTTAAAAAAGGAAAAGGATTTTGTCAGAAGTCAGGGGCAGTCCGTGGAGGTTAAGCTGTTTCGGGCAATGGATCACCAAAAGGAATTTACAGGGATCTTAAAGTCCTGGGATAAAGATACCATAACCTTGGAATTTGAGGAGGAAGCCGTGTTGACGATTGACAGGGCCAATATTGCTCTGATTCGACTGGCATTTGATTTTTAAGGAGGATAATACAGAAAATGAACACTGAATTAAAGATGGCGCTGGATATTCTGGAAAAGGAAAAGGACATCAGCAGAGATGTGATGTTGGATGCCATTGAAAATTCCCTGATAACTGCATGCAAAGGACATTTTGGCAAGGATACGGACAATTTCAGAGTATCCATTGATCGTGAGACTTGTGATTTTCACGTATATGTGGAAAAGACCGTGGTGGAAGAGCCGGATAATGATGTAACTCAGATCAGCCTTGCGGCTGCCAAGCAGATTGATAATAGGTATGAGCTAGGTGACATCGTGCAAGAAGAAGTGAAATCAAAAGAATTTGGCCGCATCACAACACAGAATGCGAGAAACGTCATCTTACAGAAGATTCGGGAAGAAGAGCGCAAGGTGCTGTTTAACCAGTATTACGGCAAGGAAAAAGATGTGGTGACTGGTGTAGTACAGCGCTATATTGGTAAAAATGTCAGTGTGAATCTGGGCAAAGTAGATGCGATTCTCAATGAAAATGAGATGGTAAAGAATGAAGTATTTACCCCTACGGAACGTATCAAAGTCTATATTCTGGAAGTAAAAGACACGACCAAAGGGCCGAGGATTTTAGTCTCCAGGACGCATCCTGAATTGGTAAAACGTTTGTTCGAGTCTGAGGTGACCGAGGTGCGGGACGGGATTGTGGAGATCAAGAGCATCGCTCGTGAAGCAGGTGCCAGAACCAAGATCGCCGTATGGTCCAACGACCCAGATGTAGATCCAGTGGGAGCCTGTGTGGGATTAAATGGTGCCAGAGTCAATGCCATCGTCAATGAGCTGAAAGGGGAAAAGATCGATATCATCAACTGGAATGAAAACCCGGCACTCTTGATAGAGAATGCATTAAGTCCGGCGAAAGTCGTAGTGGTATTGGCAGATCCGGAAGATAAGACAGCAAAGGTAGTCGTACCAGATTATCAGTTATCCTTGGCGATTGGAAAAGAGGGGCAAAATGCCAGACTGGCTGCCAGACTGACAGGATTTAAGATCGATATCAAGAGCGAGAGCCAGGCCAATGCTATCGAAGGGTTCTATGAAGGCTTCTATGATGACGAAGACGATGAAGAATATGACGAGGACGATACTTATTTTGACAATCAAGATGAAATCGAAGAAGACGAGATAGAAGAGACCGAAGAGCATGACGAGATCGAAGAGCTTGACGGAAATGATGAGATTGAAGAGCAGGAGCAGGAAGTGACAGAGTGAGTGCAGTGAGAAAGATACCGATGCGAAAGTGTATCGGATGCGGCGAGATGAAAAGTAAAAGGGAGATGCTGAGGGTACTGCGCACGACAGAAAATGAGATCATTTTGGATGCCACAGGCAGAAAAAATGGGCGGGGCGCTTATTTGTGCTGTAGCCAGGAATGTTTCCAAAAGGCAGAAAAGTCGAAAGGACTGGAAAGATCCTTAAAGGTGGCGATTCCCAAAGAGGTCTATCAAAGTCTGGAAAAGGAGATTGAAAAGCTTGCAAAAGGATAAGATTCTGTCCTATCTGGGACTGGCGACCAAAGCAGGTCGAACGGTGAGCGGAGAATTTTGTGTGGAGAAATCGGTGAGACAAAAGAGAGCAAAGCTGGTCATTGTCTCAGAGGATGCTTCGGAGGCTTCCAAAAAAAACTTTCGTAACATTTGTACTTACTATAAAGTGCCGCTGTATTTCTTCGGGAACAGAGATGAGCTGGGGGCAGCCTGCGGAAAAGAATGTAGAGTGTCTTTGGCGGTGGAAGAGGAAGGATTGGCGAAAGCGGCAATCCGGCAACTGGAACTAGGGATTGGAGGTAGTAAGTATGTCGAGTAAAAATGTTCGCGTATATGAACTCGCGAAGGAATTGAATAAAACAAGCAAAGAGATTATAGCCTTACTGGCAGAGAAAAATATTGAGGTGACAACACATATGGCAACACTGGAAGATAATCAGGCAGCTATGGTGCGTGCAGAGGTCAATAAGACCAAGCAGACGAAGGAAGAACCACAGGCACCGAAGCAGGAACAGGCCCTGACGCAGGAAGCAAAACCTGTGCAGAGAAAGAAAAAATTTATTGTGGTACACAATCCGGAAAACAGCCGGGATAAGAAAAGCCCGGAGCGCAGGACTGCGCCCCGTAAGCCTAAAGAAGAACGCGTTCAGCAGCCTAAAAAAGAAGCAATAGCTAAGACGGGAGTTAAGACACCGGAAGTTAAGAGCGAGCCAAAGACGGAGGCGAAGCCGGAGACCCGGAATAAACCTCTAGAGACAGCGACTGTGAGAAAAGAGGAGCGTCCTCAAGGAAACCGCACAGAGAACAAAGAGAATGTAAACCGCTTTGGACAGGGGAAAAATGACCGTCCGCAGGGCGAAAGAAGAGACAACCGAAATACAGGAGACCGCCCAGGATATAACCGCCAGGATCGTCCGCAGGGCGAAAGAAGAGACAACCGGAATACAGGGGATCGTCCCGCGTATAACCGCCAGGATCGTCCGCAGGGTGAGAGAAGAGATAATCGGACAGGGGATCGTCCCGGTTACAATCGAAATAATAACAATGGAGACCGCCAAGGGTATAATCGGAATAACAACGGCGCAGATCGTCCAAACTATAACCGAAGTCATACGTCTGACCGTCCCCAGGGCAATCGTCAGGATGGGCGTTCGAATGATCGTCCTGGCTACAATCGTTCTCAGGGCGGACGTCCGGACAACCGCGGCGCTCAGGGCGGCAGAGGCAATCTTGGTCGTCAGATGAACAAGGCATTTGAGACTCCTGTGGAGACCAAGCCAGAGAACAGAAGATATGATAACCGCAACCATCAAAAGCAGGAGAAGCAGTATAAGGATGCGGATATCAGCAAGTTAAAGAGCAAATCCGGCAAGCCGGTCAAACCGGAGAATCGTCCGGCACCGCCGAAAAAGGAGAATCTGGAGCCAAAGAAACTGTACTTGCCGGAAAGTATCAGCATCTCGGATCTGGCAGAGCGCATGAAGATCCAGCCATCGGTGATTATTAAGAAGTTATTCTTAGCAGGAAAGATGCTGACCGTAAACTCTGAGTTGGATTTTGAGTCTGCAGGTGAGATTGCGCTGGAATATAACTTTGATCCGGAACCGGAAGTAAAAGAAGATGTCATCGGCAAGATGCTAGAGGATCAGGTGGACCCGGAGGAGAGCCTGGTGCCAAGAGCGCCAGTAGTCTGTGTGATGGGGCACGTGGATCATGGAAAGACTTCCCTTCTGGATGCCATCCGCCACACCAATGTCACAGACAAAGAGGCCGGAGGAATCACGCAGCACATTGGTGCTTATATGGTGACAGCAGGGGGAAGACAGATTACCTTTTTGGATACCCCAGGCCATGAAGCCTTTACTGCTATGCGTATGCGCGGAGCAAGCTCTACCGACATTGCCATCCTGGTGGTGGCAGCAGATGATGGCGTAAAACCCCAGACTATCGAGGCGATCAACCATGCCAAAGCAGCTGAAGTAGAGATCGTAGTGGCGATTAATAAGATCGATAAACCGGGAGCCAATGTAGATAAAGTCAAACAGGAACTGACCGAATATGGCTTGATCTCAGAGGATTGGGGTGGAAGTACCATCTGTGTGCCAGTATCTGCCAAGTCAAAAGAAGGGATCGATGATCTTTTGGATATGGTGCTTCTGACCGCAGATGTACTGGAACTAAAATCAAACCCCAAACGTCAGGCAAGAGGTCTGGTCATTGAGGCAGAGCTGGACAAAGGAAAAGGCCCGGTGGCTACGGTACTGGTACAAAAGGGCACTCTGCATGTGGGAGACTTTATCTCTGCGGGCGCTTCTTATGGAAAAGTCCGTGCTATGATGGATGATAAGGGACGCCGTGTCAAAGAGGCAGGACCTTCTACCCCGGTGGAGATCTTGGGTCTGAATGATGTGCCGATGGCTGGCGAGATCTTTGTCTCTCCGCAGACCGACAAAGAGGCCAGAACCTTTGCAGAGACCTTTATCAAAGAGAGCCGCGAGAAGATGCTGGAGGATACAAAGCTTAAGATGTCTCTGGATGATCTGTATTCACAGATTCAGACCGGCAATCTAAAAGAGCTGAACCTGATCATTAAGGCAGATGTGGCGGGTTCTGTGGAGGCTGTGAAGCAGTCCCTTCTCAAGCTTTCCAATGAAGAAGTAGTGGTAAAATGTATCCACGGCGGAGTAGGAGCGATCAATGAATCCGATGTGATCTTGGCGAGCGCATCCAAGGCGATCATCATCGGATTTAACGTAAGACCGGATGCGGCTGCTAAAGATACCGCAGAGCGGGAGAAAGTAGACCTTCGTCTGTATCGTGTGATCTATGATGCCATTGAGGACGTGGAGAAGGCCATGAAGGGTATGCTAGATCCGATCTATGAAGAGAAAGTGATCGGTCATGCAGAGATCCGCCAGATCTTTAAATCCTCTGGTGTGGGCAATATTGCAGGTTCCTATGTATTGGATGGTATGTTCCAGAGAGGATGTAAGATCCGTATTTCCAGAGAAGGAAATCAGATCTACGAAGGAGAACTGGCTTCCTTAAAACGTTTTAAAGATGATGTAAAAGAAGTAAAAGCCGGATACGAGTGCGGTCTGGTATTTGAAAAATTCAGCGAGATCAAAGAGCTGGATGTGGTAGAAGCCTATATTATGGTAGAGGTGCCAAGATAGAATGAGAAAAAACAGTATTAAAAATACCCGTATCAATGGAGAAGTGCAAAAAGTGCTGTCGGAGATTATCCGGGGCGAGATCAAAGATCCAAGGATCAGCCCCATGACTTCGGTGGTGCAGGTGTATGTGGCTCCTGATCTTAAGACTTGTAAAGCATTTATCAGTGTCTTAGGGGATGAAGAAGCTCAGAAAAATACGCTGGCAGGTTTAAAGAGTGCGGTAGGATATATCCGTCGTCAGCTTGCAAAAGAACTGAACCTTCGCAATACTCCTGAGATTACATTTGTGCTGGATCAGTCCATTGAATATGGGGTCAATATGTCAAAGCTAATTGACGAAGTTGTCAAAAGTGATGAAAAAGAGGATGAAGAAGAATGACGCAGTTGGAAAAAGAATTGCAGGGGGTGCAGACGGTTGCCATCGCCGGACATATCCGGCCGGATGGCGACTGTGTGGGGTCCTGCATTGGTCTTTGGTATTATATCAGAGATAATTTCGGGCAGGTCAAAGCAGACATCTATCTGCAAAAACCAGATGAAAAGTTTGCAGTATTGGACGGTTTTGATCACATTCAACAAGTAGATGACAAGGAGCGCATCTATGATCTGTTTATCTCCCTGGACTGTGCGGCATATGAGCGTCTGGGCGAGGCGGTCCGCTATTTTGACGGGGCAAAGAGTACCCTGTGTGTGGACCACCATATCAGCAATCCAGGCTATGCCAAGGTGAATGAGATCCGCCCAGATGCAAGCTCCACATGTGAAGTTCTGTGTAGTTTGATGGACCCAGAGAAGATCTCCAGAGAAGCTGCTGCAGCATTATATACCGGGATAGCCCATGATACGGGAGTATTTCAGTATAGCTGTACTTCGGCAGATACCATGCGTGTCGCTGCGATGCTGATGGAAAAAGGGATCGATTATACGCAGCTTTTAGAGGAGACTTTTTATAAGAAGACTTATCGCCAGAACCAGATCCTTGGCAAGGCTCTATTGGAGAGCATGAGGATCTTGGACGGGCGAGGCATCGTCAGTGTCGTGCGCAGAAAAGAGATGGACTTTTTCGGAGTGACGCCTGTGGATTTGGACGGGATCGTGAGCCAGCTTCGGCTGACAGAAGGAGTAGAAGTGGCGATCTTCCTCTATGAGACGGGCAATCTGGAATACAAGGTGTCTCTTCGTTCTAAAAAACTGGTGGATGTCAATGAAGTTGCTTCTTATTTTGGAGGCGGCGGCCATGTGCGGGCAGCAGGTGTGACGATGAAGGGAACCTTTCATGATATTGTGAATAATTTAACATTACATATTGATCATCAGTTAGAGGGGCAGAAGCAGCAGTGAAAAACGGAGTGATCAATATCTATAAAGAGCGGGGCTATACCTCTCACGATGTGGTGGCAAAGCTGCGCGGGATTTTAAAACAGAAAAAGATTGGTCATACAGGAACTCTCGATCCGGATGCACAGGGAGTTCTTCCTGTATGCCTGGGAAAGGCAACCAAACTCTGTGATCTTTTGGCAGACAGGGACAAGACCTATGAGACCGTGCTTTTACTAGGACAGAGTACCGATACACAGGATGTAACCGGAACCATAACCACGCGTGCCGAGGTATCTGTGACAGAGGAACAAGTGCAAAAAGTCATCAAAAGCTTTGTAGGACCATATGAGCAGATTCCGCCTATGTATTCTGCCCTGAAAGTAAACGGACAAAAACTGTGTGATCTTGCCAGAGCAGGCAAAGAGGTGGAGAGAAAAGCAAGAACTGTGACGATCTATGAGATCCAGATCTTAGATCTTAACCTGCCGCGGGTGCGGATGTCCGTTTCCTGCTCCAAAGGAACATATATCCGCACCTTATGCCATGATATCGGAGAAGCGTTAGGGTGCCATGGCTGTATGGAGACACTTCTTCGTACAAAGGTGGGACAATTTTTACTAAAAGACAGTGTGAGGCTCTCTCAGGTGGAAGCTTTCAGAGAGGAAAGAGAGCTAGAAAAGATCTTGCTGCCTGTGGATATGGTATTTGCAGCACTTCCTGAAGTACATCTGAAAAAGGACAGCGCGCGCTTTGGCTACAATGGAAATCCTTTTTCAAAGGCTGATCTAAAGGAGAGCGAGCTTTTCGAAGGAGAGGTACGTGTCTACGACGACAAAGAGGATTTTATTGGGATCTATGCTTATCGGTCTGAGCAGAGACAATATCGTCTGGTAAAGATGTTTTATGATGCTTCAGAGACAATATAATCCGTACGAATAAGAGGAATTGAGAGAAAAAAGCGATGAACTATGTAACAGGAGTGACAACATTTCATATGGACCGTCCCAGCGCGGTCAGCCTTGGAAAATTTGACGGACTTCACAGAGGACATAGAAAGCTGATCGGACATGTACTGGCACAAAAGCAAAAAGGACTGATTCCTGTGATCTTTACCTTTGAGAAAAATCCCACCCGGATGATACAAGGACTGTCCGGACAGAATATCATGACCAATGAAGAACGCAGACTTTTATTGGAGCAGATGGGCGTGGAAGAACTGCTGGAATGTCCGTTTGTGCCGGAGATTTCCCATATGGAGCCGGAGATATTTGTCAGAGAGGTTTTAGTCGGGCAGCTTCATACGGCTTTTGTGGCGGTGGGGGCGGATTTTCGCTTTGGCTATGGGAGAAAAGGTGACAGTGAGCTGTTGAAAGTGTTAGGAGAGCAGTACGGTTTTTCGGTGGAAGTGGTGGAAAAAGAGAAAAGCCATGGGCGGGACATTAGCAGTACATATGTTCGAGAAGCTCTCTACGAAGGTAATATTCCTCTTGCCAATGCTTTGCTTGGGTATCGCTATTTTGTCAGAGGGGAAGTGCTCCACGGCAGGCAGATCGGACGGACTCTGGGCCTTCCCACCACCAATCTGCTGCCGTCTGTGCAAAAACTTTTGCCGCCTAATGGGGTCTATCTGACCCGGACCTTTTTGGAAGAAGGAGACTACTATGGGATCACCAATATCGGCTATAAGCCTACGGTAGGCGGCGAGACACACAAAGGGGTGGAGACTTTCCTGTTTGATTATCAGGGAGATCTCTACGGGCAGACGATCCAGGTGGAATTTATCGAATTTGAACGTCCGGAGCAGAAATTCAACTCGTTAGAGGAGTTAAAGGCGCGGATTTTGTCGGATGTCTATTGGGGAAAAAGTAAAATTTGTGTAAAATCATAAAGAATACTTGTAACTTTCCTAAAATTAGAGTAAAGTATAAATAAAGCGTATGTAAAATGCATACGCTTTTGTTCTTGTACCTGGGGATAAAAAACTATGAGGTAGTAGGATTATGGAGATTAGTGTTATTGTGTCACTGATGGGAGGTCTGGGGCTCTTTTTGCTTGGGATGAAGCAGATGAGTGACGGCCTGGAGAAGGCAGCGGGTGCCAAGATGAGATCGATCTTAGAGGCCGTGACTACCAACCGGATTCTGGGAACTTTGGTGGGTATCTTGTTTTGTGCGGTGATTCAGTCATCCAGCGCGACGACGGTGATGGTGGTCAGTTTTGTCAATGCAGGGATGATGACCTTGTACCAGGCAGCAGGCGTGATTATGGGTGCCAACATCGGTACAACAGTGACTTCTCAGCTGGTATCTTTTAATCTTTCTGCCTATGCACCGGTCTTTTTGTTTATAGGTGTCATCCTGACGCAGTTTGTCAAAAAGGACCGGGTAAAGAAGATTGGAGAAGTGGTCTTAGGCTTTGGCGTGCTGTTTATGGGACTTTCTGTGATGTCGGGAAGTATGTCCAGCCTTAAGGATTCCCCTCAGGTAGCAGGTATGTTAGGGGGACTGACCAATCCTATATTGGGTGTGGTGATGGGAACGATTATCACGGCGATTATTCAGAGTTCTTCTGTGACGGTTAGTATTGTGCTGTTGATGGCACAGCAGGGGCTTTTGGAGTTGCCGATTTGTTTTTACATTATCTTAGGATGTAATATCGGAGCCTGCATGTCGGCGATGTTAGCATCTCTTAGCGGGAAAAAAGATGCGAAGAGAGCGGCTTTGATTCATCTGTTTTTCAATATTATCGGTACGGTGATTATGTATCTGGTGCTGACCATAGCGGGCGGCCTGGTATTAGATGTGATCTTAAAGATCTCAGGCGGCAATCCTGGGCGCTGTGTGGCAAATGCACATACTTTGTTTAAAATTTGTCAGGTGATAGTCCTGCTTCCATTTGCCAAAGGGATTGTCAGGCTGACGTATCTGGCAGTTCCGGGAGAGGAGAGGACAGAGGACAGCGAGTATCAGTTATTCTACATAGGCAAGACGGCGATGTTCTCGCCTACAACCGCTGTGATTGAGGCCGTGATGGAACTGGAGCATATGGGAGCGCTGGCCTATGAGAATCTGAACCGGGCTTTGGATGCGCTGATTGATCTGGATCAGGCAAAGATTGACAAGGTCTATGCGGTGGAGAAACAGATCAACTTTATGAATCATGCGATTACGGATTATCTGGTGAAGATCGGACAGATGACGTTGCCGATTGACGACAGTAAGAGTATCGGCGCACTGTTCCATGTGGTCAATGATATTGAGCGTATTGGCGATCATGCGGAGAATCTGGCAGACTCGGCCAGGAATCGGATAGCGGAGAATATTTCATTCAGCGATGCCGGACTGGAGGAATTAAAAGAGATCAGTACCAAGGTCAATAAGATCCTGGAGTATTCCATTGATATGTTTGCGCACAATACGAGAAAACATATGCAGGATATTATTACGTTGGAAAATGAGATTGATGAGATGGAACGTCAGTTCCAGAAGAATCATGTGGAGCGTCTGACGAAAAATGAGTGTACGGCGGCGTCCGGTATGCTGTTCTCGGATGCGATCTCCGGCTTTGAGCGGGTGGCAGATCATGCGACTAATATCGCGTATGCGCTTTTGGAGGAGGCGCCGGAGGAAGAGGAAGAATGAGATAGTAAAAGACGAGCAAAAATCAGTGGTTTTTGCTCGTCTTTTTCTGCATCCTGTATTTTAGTCCCGTCTTTTCTCAGGTATGGCTTTTTCAAGCGATGTCGAGAGTGCTCAGCTCGACGGCCCCAAAGCCGAAACCAGATCCCATGTTCCTGTTTACCGTGGTCGTACAGCCTGTAAGTAACAACATAACACATACACATAAAACCAACATTTTTTTCATAAGGATATACCTCCTTTATTTTGCAAATGTATGTTGCGTAGACCGTTCTGTTGATATGGAACTTATTTTGTGTGGATGCGAGGGAATTATCTGTTGTTTAATAATATTATACACAATTATTTAGAAAAAGTCATTAAGAAAATAAAAAAAACTGAAAATTATTGAAGAAGGGGACGAAATAGCCGCTTAAGAGGACTGGCAAGGGATACATAAAGGTCGGGACGGAGCAGCCGCCCAAGAGGAGCGCCAAGGGGTACTCAAAGGGGGGGACAGAGCAGCCGCCCAAGAGGACCGCCAAGGGATACACAAAGGTCTGCATAGAGTGTATCGGACAGCCTGCAAAGTTTGTATGTTCCAATCGGACACGTGGGTGTCCGCCTGGCTCATACAAACTTTACAGGCTGTCCGCTCCAATCTACACAGCACTCTTTGTGTATTCCTTGGCGGCCCTCTTGGGCGGCTGCTCCTGAGGTTGGGGGAGGTGGCTTTTTGGAGTTGAGGGGAAATGGGTGGATTGGGGGTTGACAGGAGAGGGGAGATGTGGTATAAGATAATTAACAGGATACCCCGGTGGGGTGACTAGAAAAGAGGTGTTGAGATGAAGCAGAAGTTTGATGTGACGGGGATGAGTTGTAGTGCGTGTAGTGCGCATGTGGAGAAGGCGGTTTCTAAGGTGCCGGGAGTGGATTTGGTGCAGGTGAATCTTCTTCAAAATTCTATGGTGGTGGAGTATCAGGAGGGGATTTTGGATGCGCAGGGGATTATTGATGCGGTGGTGGAAGCGGGGTATGGGGCTTCAGTGAAGGGGCAGGAGGCTTCTAAGACTTCAAAGGAAGTGAATGAGGTTCAGAAGAGGGCGGCGGATGATGCCAGGGCTATGAAGAGGAGGTTGGGTTGGTCGATTGGGTTCTTGGTGGTGCTGATGTATGTGTCTATGGGACATATGCTGGGATGGCCGCTTCCGGGGATTTTGCTGGGACATGAGCATGTGATGGTGTTTGCGCTGACACAGTTGTTTTTGACGCTGCCGGTGATGTATCTGAATCGGAAATATTTTGAAAATGGATTTAAGACATTGCTGCATGGGGCGCCTAATATGGATACGCTGGTGGCGATGGGTTCTACGGCGGCGGCAGTGTATAGTGTGAGTCAGTTGTTTGTCATGGGATATGCCATGGGATATGGAGATCTGATGCAGGCGCATGACTGCGCGATGAATCTGTATTTTGAGGCGGCAGCGATGATTTTGGCGCTGGTGACGATTGGTAAATATATGGAGAGCCGTTCTAAGAGCCGGACTTCGGATGCGATTACAAAATTGATGGATCTGGCCCCTAAGACGGCACTGGTGCTTCGGGACGGCAAGGAGATGGAGATTCCGTCGGAGGAAGTGAGAATTGGCGAAATTGTGATCGTAAAGCCTGGACAGAGTATCCCGGTAGATGGTATTCTGATAGAGGGGACAGGTACGGTGGATGAATCCGCTATCACCGGGGAGAGTATTCCGGTGGAGAAGAAGGCGGGAGACCGGCTGACTGGGGCGACGGTGAACCGGGCGGGGTATTTTCAGATGCAGGCGGACCGGATCGGAGAGGATACGACGTTGTCTCAGATTATCCGTCTGGTGGAGGAAGCGGGAGGCTCGAAAGCTCCGATTGCTAAGTTGGCGGATCAGGTCAGCGGGATCTTTGTGCCGGTGGTGCTGTCGATTGCTGTGGTGACGATTGTGGTGTGGCTTTTGGTGGGTCAGAGTTTTAGTTTTGCTCTGGCGTCAGGGATTGCGGTATTGGTGATCTCTTGTCCGTGTGCGCTTGGCCTGGCGACTCCTACGGCTATTATGGTGGGAACGGGAAGAGGTGCAGAGCAAGGGATCTTGATTAAGTCCGGAGAGAGCCTGGAGACGGCACATCTGGTGGATACGGTGGTCTTGGATAAGACGGGGACGATTACAAAAGGGCATCCGGCAGTGACGGATCTTTTGACAGCACCAGACGTACAGGAGGAAGAGTTTCTGTTATTGGCAGCGTCTCTGGAACAGGCTTCGGAGCATCCTCTGGCTGAGGCGATTGTGGAACATGCCAAAGAGAGAGGGATTTCTCTGAAAAAGACAAAAGAGTTTCAGGCGATTCCGGGGCAGGGGGTTCTGGGAATGGTCGACGCTCACCGGGTTCTGGCTGGGAATGTCAAGATGATGCAGGAGCATAAGGTCTTGACAGGAGATATGGAAAAACGGGCAGAACAATTTGCAGATGAGGGAAAAACAGCACTCTATATTGCAGCGGATGGAGCACTTATGGGTATCCTTGCAGTGGCAGATCCTGTGAAAGAGACCAGCGCGCAGGCGATTGAAGAACTGGAAAAGATGGGGCTTTCGGTGGTGATGCTGACAGGGGATCATGAGAAGACAGCCAAAGCGATACAGAGACAGCTTGGGATCACCCGGATCGTGGCGGAGGTGCTGCCGCAGGATAAGGAGCAGGAAGTACGCAGGCTTCAGGAAGAAGGACATAAAGTGGCTATGGTGGGAGACGGCATCAATGATGCGCCGGCACTTGCCAGGGCAGATGTGGGGATCGCCATTGGGGCTGGGACGGATGTGGCGATTGAGTCGGCGGATATTGTGCTGATGAAGAGTGATCTTTTAGATGCAGCGGCGGCTGTTCAGTTGAGCAGGGCAGTGATCCGCAATATCAAGGAGAATCTATTTTGGGCATTTTTCTACAATGCTTTGGGGATTCCGCTGGCAGCAGGGGTGTTCTATCACTGGCTGGGATGGCAGTTAAATCCGATGTTTGGCAGTGCGGCTATGAGTTTTAGCTCTGTCTTTGTGGTATCCAATGCTCTTCGATTAAAAGGCTTTCGGCCTACCTTTTTTAGAAAGAAATCTGCTGCGGCTGAGACTACAGGTGCAGAGGTGATAAATCAAAATGCAAAGTTTAAGGAGGAAAAAACCATGAAAAAAACGATGAAAATTGACGGTATGATGTGCAATCACTGTACAGGAAGAGTGGATAAGGTGCTCAATGCCCTAGATGGTGTGGAAGCAACAGTAAGTCTGGAAGATAAGGCAGCTTATGTGACGCTTACCAAAGAAGTGCCGGATGAGGTGCTGAAAAAGACCGTGGAAGACGAGGGCTATCAGGTCCTGGAGATTGTATAGGTAGACGATTATGCAGGCGGATAGAAGAAAGATCGAGCGGCTTTTAAAGACAGCAAGAGGACAGATTGACGGCATCCTGCGTATGGTGGAAGAGGATCGGTACTGTATGGATATCTCCGCGCAGGTGATGGCGACGGATGCGATTCTTCGCAAGGTAAACAATGAGATTATCCGGGCGCATATGAAAGGATGTGTCAAAGAGGCGATCTTAGAGGGCAAAGGGGACGAAAAGATAGACGAATTGATGACCGTTGTGGACAAATTGACGAAATAAAATCTTTCGTTGACAAAGACTCCTGTATGTTATAGAATTGTATTTGAAATGTAACAATTCTGTAATATTTACAGGAGTTTATTTATGACAATAGGTTTGTATTGTTTTTGACAATAGCTCCGACAGAGATTTAGGAGGCAAAAAGCGATGATAAAGTATGAAGATAGAATATTACTAAGAAGTGTGGGTGCTCTTTTTATGGGTGCTTTGGTGGCTTGCCATGTACCAGGGATTAGCGTGGAGGCGTCAGGAGCTTTGGGGAGCAGCGCCCAGATCGGGATCTCAGCGGATCTGGAGGCAGTGGAGGATACGGAAGTTTTAGAAGTGGCTATGAATGATGTGGTGCTGGAAGCATTTCATCTGGACGGATACAACAATCTGGGGATTGTGACCGTCTCCGAAGGAAAAGTGAATATCCGGGAGACGGCTTCTATGGACGGGAAGATCGTAGGAAAGATCGGCAAGGATGCAGGCTGTGATATCCTTGGAGAAGAAGGCGAGTGGCTGCATGTAAAGTCCGGAAAAGTAGAGGGTTACATCAAATCGGAGTATGTATTGACCGGAGGCTCTGCACTGGAACAGGCATCTACGCTGTTAAAGCCCATTGCGGATGTGAATACGGATGGACTGAAGGTGCGTACTGAGCCAAACAGAGAGTGCGAGGTGCTGGATATCGTGGGTTCCGGACAGCGGTTTGACGTGCTCGAAGAGCTGGATGAGTGGGTAAAGATTGACTTAGACGGAGAGGAAGGCTATCTCTTTAAGGAATATGTGGAAGTGGGGGCAAAGTTAGACGAGGCTTTGACGATTACAGAAGTCCGCTATGGAGCAGGCGTATCGGATGTGAGGATTGCACTGAGTGATTTTGCGAAGCAGTATATTGGACGGCCTTATGTGTGGGGCGGGACAAGCCTGACTAAGGGTGCAGACTGCTCTGGATTTGTACTTTCTGTATTTAAGAATTATGGGTATAGTCTGCCGCACTCTTCCAGAGCACAGGGGAACTGCGGAAGCGCAGTGAGTCTGTCAGAATTAAAACCAGGAGATCTGGTATTTTATGGCAATCGTTCCGGGATTAATCATGTGGCAATCTATGTGGGCGGCGGACAAGTCGTACATGCAAGCAATCCAAGGACAGGCATTACCATATCTGGGATGTATTACCGGACACCAGTGCGGGCTAGAAGAATTATCAACGATTGATGGGGAAAGAAACCAATAGAAGGGATAACAGGCGGATATTGTGCGTCTAGTCAGATACAGAGGTGTCTGCGGCAGATGCACAGTATCTGCCTGTTGTTTTTCGGAGATTTTGCAGATATTTATTGAATTTTGCCTTAAAATGTGGTATGTTAATAGTCATGTTGGACAGCACTAGAGAGTTGCATAGGTGCTGTGTTGATACTTTGACGTGGTAAAGCAAAAAAGCGCAGAGCGTTGGTTTTTACTACAGAGGGAAAAGAGGATTAGAAGAGAGCATGAGCCAGGCGGAGACAATAATGGAGATCAGGGATTTGTGCGTGGAGTTTCGGACTGTAGAGGGGACCGTTCAGGCAGTGGATCATCTGAATTATACATTGCGAAAAGGAGAAAAGCTGGGAATTGTGGGAGAGAGCGGAAGTGGTAAGAGCGTGTCTTCTCTTGGGATGCTTCAGTTGATTCCCAATCCTCCGGGGAAAGTGACAGGCGGCGAGATCCTGTACAAAGGACAGGATCTGGTGAAAGCCTCTGAAAAGGAGATGCAGAAGATCAGAGGGAATGAGATCTCGATGATCTTTCAGGAGCCTATGACTTCTCTGAACCCGATTATCAAGTGCGGCAAGCAGATCGCAGAGTCTCTAAGGCTGCATCGGGGGATGTCGAAGAAAGAGGCATTAGAAGAAGCGGTGCAGCTGATGCGCTCTGTGGGGATCGCCAATCCAGAAATGCGGGCACATGAATATCCGCACCAGATGTCCGGCGGGATGCGCCAGAGAGTGATGATTGCCATGGCGCTTGCTTGTCAGCCGCAGATCTTGATCGCAGACGAGCCTACGACAGCGCTGGATGTGACCATCCAGGCACAGATCCTGGATCTGATCCGGGAGTTGAATGAGAGCCTGGGGACTTCAGTTATCTTTATTACGCATGATCTCGGCGTGGTCAGTGAGCTGTGTGATACGGTGATTGTGATGTATACTGGGCATATCGTAGAGCAGGCGCCGGCAAAAGAATTGTTTTCAGATCCAAAGCATCCTTATACGAAGGGACTTTTGCATGCGATACCAAGGATTACAAGAGAGCGGGAACCTTTGCACACGATAGAAGGAGCAGTGCCAAATCCCACGGAACGGGTCGAAGGGTGCAGTTTTTCACCGAGATGTCCATATGCGACTGACCAGTGTAAAAAAGAGGCGCCGCCAGAGAGACAGATCTCGCCAGAACGCAGTGTGCGGTGCTGGATATATGAGAAGGTGTAAGAGAGAAGGAGGAGCACGCTTTGTCGGATATACTGATGAAAGCAGATCATGTGAAGGTCTATTTTAAAGGAAAGAATAAAAAGGCTTTGCCGGTTAAGGCCGTGGATGATGTAAGCTTTCATATTGTAAAAGGAGAGACTTTCGGAGTGGTGGGAGAGAGCGGGTGCGGAAAGAGTACCCTGGGATGGACGCTGATCCGGCTTCTTAGGCCCACGGAGGGACATATTTATCTGGATGGAACGGATATTGCAGGTTTAAAAGGGGCAGAGCTGAAAGCGATGCGCAAAAAGGCGCAGATCATCTTTCAGGACCCGTCCGCCTGCCTCAATCCGCGCAGGACGATCAAAGAGATCCTGATGGAGCCTTTTGAGATCCACAGGCTTTTGGGACAGATGGATGTAGATGCACGAATCCTGGAGCTTTTACAGCTTGTGGGGCTGGATGAGTATCATCTGAGCCGTTATCCCCATGAACTCTCAGGCGGACAAAAGCAGAGGATTGGCATTGCCAGGGCGCTGGCTTTGGAGCCTGAGCTGATCATCTGCGATGAGGCGGTATCGGCGCTGGATGTATCTGTCCAGGCGCAGGTGCTGAATCTTTTGCAGGAATTAAAACAAAAGTTAGGGCTTACGTACTTTTTTATCTCTCATAACCTGAATGTGGTCTATCATGTCAGTGACCGGGTGGGAGTGATGTATCTGGGCAAGATGGTGGAGATCGCGGCCTATGATCAGCTTTATGAGAAACGGTATCACCCTTATACAGAAGCGCTTCTGTCTGCAATTCCTCAGGTGGGAGAAGAGAAAGGACAAAAAAGGATTCATCTGGAAGGGGAAGTTCCCAGTCCCTCGGACCCGCCATCGGGATGCCGGTTTCATACCCGCTGTCCCAAGGCGTGTGACAGATGTCAAAGAGACATCCCCAAACTTCGGGAAGTGGAACCAGGACATTTTGTGGCCTGTCATCTGTATGACATACCATAGTAAGAGCATATCGGAGATTATGCCGGATCACCGGCGTCTCATATAGAAGCGATGGCTGCTGTGGCAGGATCGTGAATCATTTATCAATCAGGAGGTTACTTATGAAAAAGAAATGTTTGGCTTTGTTGCTGGGCGTTGTGATGGCGCTTGGCTGTACAGCCTGTGGCGGCGGACAAGCGGACGGGCAGGATGCTCCGTCAGCAGAACAGACTGAAGAGGGAGACAACGTGTCTGAAGAGACAGGGGAAGCAGGGTCTTCTACGGTGGTTGTGGCAATGGGTTCTGGTTTTGCTACGTTAGACCCAGGATATTGCTATGAGAAATATCCGCCGTTAGTGATCAATGCGTGCTATGAGAACCTGTTTAAATTCTATGACAATGACGGCGCTCCGCAGCCATGCCTTGCCGATACGTATGAATTTTCGGAGGATGGTCTGACACTGACGGTCAAATTAAAAGACGGGATTACATTTGCCAGCGGCAATGCCATGACTTCTGCAGATGTGATCTTCAGTGTCAATCGCTGTAAGAATCTGCAGGGAAATCCAGCTTTTATTGCAGAGACGATCGAGAGTATGGAAGCACCGGATGACAGCACCATCGTATTCCATCTGACCCAGGCGGACAGTGCGATTTTGTCCAAGCTGACCTACAGCTCTCTGGCAGTCTTAGACAGCGCAGTGGTCAAAGAAAACGGCGGAACCGATGCTGAGGATGCAGCGACAGCCGACACGGCACAGACCTATCTGGATACCACGAGTGCGGGATCTGGTATGTATGTGATGACCAGCTATATCCCGGATGAGGAAGTGGTCCTGGAGAAAAATCCCAATTACTGGGGAGAGGCAACCAATGTGGACAAATATATTGTGAAGATTCAGCCGGATTCCAACACCCAGATGATGACCTTGTCCACTGGAGATATTGATGTGGCTCTGAATATGACTGACGATACGATGGCAGAGCTTGCCAGTGTGGAAAATGTGGAGATCATCAATGCAGCTACCAAGACGGTGGGCTTTGTGATGATGAATATGAATGAGACCTATGGTGGCCCGGTGACAGATCCCAAAGTACAGCAGGCGATCCGCAAGGCATTGGATTACAGCGGGATTCAGATCATCTGTGGAGAGGGAACACTGACACCTTATGCGATTATCCAGGATGGATTTATGGGCAGCAAAGGAGAGAGAGCAGCAGATTATACCAATCTGGAGGAGGCAAAGGCACTTTTGACAGAAGCTGGCTATCCCGATGGATTTGATGTAGATCTGACCGTTACGGATCTGGATATGGAAGGCATACTTTTGACAGACCTTGCACAAAAGATCAAAGATGACCTGGCACAGGTCAATATCAATGTAAACCTTGTGGCACAGCCCTGGGCAGCAGGCTATGGTGATGCGTACCGTGACGGAACGCTTGGATTTACCGTGATGTACTGGGGAACCGATTACAATGATCCTAATGTACAACTGGAGTTTTTGCCGGGCGCTGTGGTAGGACTGCGAGCAGGCTGGACCGAGGAGATGAATCCGGAGCTGGCAGCGATGTATGAGGAGACTATGGCAGCGACAGACAACGACGAAAGGATTGCTGTGCTGGAGAAGATCCAGGATGCGATGTATGAGGACGGTCCATTTATTATGATTGCACAGGCTCCGGCTCATATTGGCTACAATACCAGACTGGAAGGTGTGGCGATCTCAGATCCTTATGCGCTGGATCTGACATTAATTCATATCAAATAGTACAAATGCCTAAGCTAGAGAGAGGTGTCTTATGGAACAGTTAAAATTTATAGGAAAACGGCTTGTCTACCTGGTGGTGATGTTATTTGGTGTCGCTACTTTGGTCTTTATCCTGACCAAGATGATACCAGGAGACCCGACGGTGGCCAATCTAAGCCAGCGGGCGCTGAATGATCCAGAGGTGGTGGCAGCATATAGAGCGAAATATGGCCTGGATCAGCCGGTGTTTGTGCAGTATGTCCTGTATATCAAAAATCTGTTGCAGTTTGATCTGGGCACCTCGATCCGTACCAATAAGCCTGTGTTATCTGAACTGGCGCGCTGCTATCCGGCAACCATAGAGCTGGCACTGTTTGCAATCGTGCTTGCAGCGATCTTTGGAATTTTATTCGGCGTGATCTCAGCGATTAAAAGAAACAGTATCTTAGATCAGATCGTGCGTGCGATATCTGTGACGGGAGTCAGTATTCCAAGCTTTTGGTTTGCGCTGTTAGTGTTGTATTTTTTCTATTATAAACTGCAGATCCTGCCGGGGCCGGGGAGGCTTAGCAAGGCATTCTCGGCGCCTGCTACGGTGACGGGGATGTATGTGATCGACAGTCTGCTGGAAGGAAATCTTCCCAAGGCGATGGATGCACTGAGTCATCTCTTGCTGCCTGGTATGGTGCTTGCGGCTTTTACTATGGGACTGATCACCAGGACGACCCGTTCCAATCTTCTGGATGTGATGTCTATGGATTATATCCGCACTGCCAGGGCAAAAGGGCTTGGCCGGGCGGGTCTGATTATCCGTCATGCGCTTGGCAATGCATTGATCCCGGTGCTGACGGTGATTGGGTTAGGCCTTGGCAATCTCTTGGGCGGCATGGTACTGGTGGAGACGATCTTTAACTGGCCGGGAGTGGGTCAGTTTGCATACGAATCGGTGTTGTCTGCTGATTTTCCGTCGATTATTGGAGTGGCGCTTCTGATCGCTCTGAATTATATGATCATCAATACGGTGGTGGATATCTTATATGGGGTGATCGATCCGAGAGTGAGGTGCCAGTGATGTTTCGTTCTTTGAAAAAAATGTTAAAGTCCAACTATCTGTTCACGCTGGGCGTGGTGATCTGTCTGGCGTGGATTCTGGCGGCGGTTCTGGCGCCTCTTTTGGCTCCGTATGATCCGGTGGTACAGGATCTGACGATGAGACTGAAGGCACCGTCGGCAGAACATCTGTTTGGTACGGATAATTTCGGCAGAGATATCTTCAGCCGGGTGATCTATGGCGGACGATATTCACTTCTGGCGGGGTGTCTGACCGTGGTGATAGCAGGAGTGATCGGTACTTTTTATGGGGCGATAGCCGGTTATGTGGGCGGCTGGACGGATAATGTGATGATGCGGATCTCGGAGATGATCTTGTCGTTTCCTTCCCTGATTCTGGCTATGATTATCAATGCGGTTATGGGTTCTAATCTGTTTAATACGATGTTTGCGCTGGTGATCGTGGCCTGGCCGACGTATGCGAGGCTGATGCGAAGCGTGGTCTTGAGTGTCAAGGAAAATGAGTATGTGACGGCGTCGGAGGCGTTAGGAGCGTCGAAGATGCGGATACTTTTGAAGGAGATTATCCCAAATAGTATCAGTTCGGTGTTGATTATGGCGACAACGGATATTGGGAATCAGATCCTGATGTTTTCGACGCTGAGTTTTCTGGGACTTGGGTCTGCGCCGCCGACGCCGGAATGGGGAATGATGGTGTCAGACGGAGTGGATTATTTTAATAAGTTCTGGGTGGCTGGATTTCCGGGACTGGCGATCTTTACGATGGCGGTGGGAGCAAACTTTATTGGAGATGGGCTGAGGGATCTGTTGGATCCGAAGCTTCGGAAGGAGTTTTAAAAGAGCGACGGTTTCCCCCAGGCTGTCCTGCCCGGCTGGAAAGGCGCTGCTTTTTGTCTGGGGCATAGGAAGGGGTGTGAAGGGCGGTAAAGAACTATCACAAAAGGAGGACTGGGGTCTCGACAAAGGTCTGCATAGAGTGTATCGGACAGTCACTTGATTCTGTTCGCCTTATTCGGACACGGGGGTGTCCGCCTAAGTCGTACAGAATCAAGCAACAGTCCGCTCCAATCTACACAGCACTCTTTGTGCGAGACCCAGTCCTCCTTTTGTGATGGTCCTTTGCTGGTTGTTGATATGCCCCAGACAGAAAGCAGCGCCTTTCCAGCGGGCAGGACAGCCTGGGGGAACCTGAGCTTGAGGGGCGGGGAGAGATGGAGGTTTGCTGGAATTTTATCAGGTTAGAGAGGTGGAGAGTATGAGAGACGAGAGAGTGAAGAGGGTTTTAAAGGAACTTGATGGGATGGGGATTTCGCAGATGTTGATTGTGGACCCGATGTCGATTTATTATTTGACGGGGGTGTATGTGGCTCCGTTTGAGCGGTTTTATGGGTTGTATCTGAGGGCGGATGGGAGACATGCGTTTTTTTTGAACAGGCTGTTTGCTGTGCCGGAGGATGTGGGGATTGAGAAGGTATGGTATTCGGATACGGATGCGGTGATGGATCTGGTGGCAGGGTATCTGGATCAGGATGCCGTGCTTGGGGTCGATAAGGATCTGAAGGCGGGGTTTTTGCTGCCTTTGGTGGAACAGAATGCGGCGGCTGGATTTGTGAATGCTTCTCTTGCGGTGGATTTGACGAGAGGAGTGAAGGATGCAGAGGAGCAGGAGAGGATGAGGGTGTCTTCTGCGATCAATGATGCGGCGATGGCACAGTTTCGGGGATTGATCCGGGAGGGTGTGACGGAGAGAGAAGTGGCTGCGCAGATGTTAAAGATCTATCAGAAATTGGGGGCGGATGGGTATTCGTTTGAGCCTTTGGTGGCTTTTGGGGCGAATGTGGCAGATCCGCATCATGCGCCGGATGATACGGTGGTGAGGGCCGGAGATGCGGTGCTGTTTGATGTGGGGTGTATCAAGGATGGGTATTGTTCGGATATGACGCGGACGTTTTATTTTAAAGGGGTGAGTGAACGGCAAAAAGAGATCTATGAGACGGTGAAGAGGGCGAATGAGAGAGCGATCTCGATGGTCAGGCCGGGGGTGCCGCTTTGTGAGCTGGACCGGGCGGCGAGAGAGGTGATTGAGGATGCGGGATATGGGCTGTATTTTACTCATCGTCTGGGGCATTTTATTGGGCTGTCGGAACATGAGTATGGGGATGTGTCTGCTTCAAATAGCCGCAAGGCAGAGGCGGGGATGATCTTCTCTGTTGAGCCGGGTATTTATCTGGAAGGTGATACGGGTGTACGTATTGAGGATCTGGTGTTAGTGACGGAGGATGGGTGTGAGGTGCTGAATCACGCTTCTAAGGAGATTGAGATTATTCTTTAAAGGGGGAAATGATATGCATCCGATTGCGACACTTGATATGGCAAATGGAAAAAAGATTGTACTGAAACTGCTTCCAGAAGCGGCCCCTAATACGGTAAATAGTTTTATCTATGCGGCTTTAGGAGGCTATATGGATGGGCATGCGATTGAGCGTATCGTGCCGGGAAATTGGGTGGACATCAGTTATACGGCATTTGGGAAAAAGGAATGTCAGTATCTGATACCCAATGAATTTACGCTGCATCCTGAGCTTACGCCTCTTCCTTCTCGTCCGGGAATGGTGGCTATGGGGGGATACGGGGAAGAAGGGATCGCGAGCTGCGAATTTTTCTTTCCTCTTAGGGAGTGCCCGGAGCACTTTGGGGTCTATCCGGTCTTTGCAGAAGTCATAGAGGGGATGGAGGAGATCCGCCGGTTAGAGCAGGTGGAGACTGTGCCGGTGGATTTTCCGATCGAGGGCGTGGAGGTGAATCGTCCGGTGACTCCACAGCTCATCGAGCATGTGAGGGTGGAACTGCATGGGTACGAATACCAAGAGCCTGTCCGGGTTCAGACGGATTATAAGCCTCCTTGCTGGCCTTGAGTCTGGCGGATCTCCTGAAAGAGCTGTTCTACTTGTTCGACGGAGAACCCTTCCTGTCTGGCGTAGGTGCATAGTTCCTGGATTTGTTCGGCGAGATAGCGTCTGGGTTCGTCTTTAGTGATGCAGACAAAGATCTTGCTTGACTGCCATTCTTTGGGGAGTTCCTGTCTTTGGAGCTTTTGGAGCAGTTCTTCGAGAGGAATCTCTGTGAGAAAGACTTCTCTGGCGCCGATCTGATAGAAGAGATCATAGATCGCTTTTCGTTCTACCTCTGTACTGCCTTGGGGTACGCAGACGGTCATCGCTGGTTTGGGAAACAGGCGTTTGCCCCATGCTTTTCGCACAAGGGAAGAAAATAGTTCGACAGCTACCAGATAATCGGCGATTCTTCCTCTGTGAAGTGGGGAGATGATGTTCATCTGATCGACGGGATGTTCCATCAGCTGCTGCGCTTCCTCTCCAACAGCAAGGACTTTCCAGGTTATGGTGTTCAGTGCTACGAGAGATGGCTCTTTTAGGACGATTCCTCTTCCTTTGATATAGATGATAAGATCTGCTGCTTCATATGTTTGCATGTTTGGCTCCTTTTCATGAGAGTGTGTACTTTGTTAAGATTATATCAATTAAAAAAAGGGATGGCAAGCGGGAATAACGGAACGTTAGTGGTGATTTTATAAAAATCCCTTTACAAAGCCACTTGTTTATGCTACAGTATGTAAGTATGATTTTAACCGTCATTCAGAGTCTGGACACTCCGACCGACCCTTGATGGCAGGTGATTGTAAAAACAGGAGGAAGAGAATATGATTTCTAAGGACAAGAAACAGGCAATTATTGCAGAGTATGGACGCAGCGAGGGTGATACGGGTTCACCAGAGGTACAGGTGGCAATTCTGACCGCAAGGATTAAAGAGCTTACGGAACATCTGAAAGTGAATCAGAAAGATCATCATTCCAGAAGAGGCCTTTTGAAGATGGTTGGTCAGAGACGTAATATGCTTGCATACCTGAAGAAAAAAGATATTGAGAGATATCGTAGCTTAATTGCCAGATTAGGACTGAGAAAATAGTAGAAACCATGGGGCTGTTCATAGATGCATTGTGCGACAGCCCCTATTTTCGTGGGCAGCGGATAGAAAAGGCCTGGTCGCTCTGCCTGCGATTCTTTTTAGCAAAAGACAGGCACCGAGACCACTGAAAAGTACAAATGCAGTTTGTGTTTTTCAGTAGTTTCGGTATCTTTTGCTGAGTTTATGAGAAAGGAGAACTAGGTTATGTATAAGAGTTATACAATGGAACTGGCTGGACGTACGCTTAGAGTGGATATCGGTCGTGTGGCAGCTCAGGCAAATGGTGCGGCATTTATGCACTATGGAGACACTGTAGTATTGTCTACTGCTACGGCATCGGACAAACCTCGTGAGGGCATTGATTTCTTCCCGCTGAGTGTGGAATTTGAGGAAAAACTGTATTCTGTTGGAAAGATTCCGGGAGGATTTAATAAAAGAGAGGGAAAAGCATCGGAAAATGCAGTGCTGACGGCCCGTGTGATCGACCGTCCTATGCGTCCTTTATTTCCCAAAGACTACAGAAATGATGTGACACTGAACAATATGGTGATGAGTGTGGACTCGCAGTGCCGTCCGGAGCTGGTGGCGATGCTGGGTGCAGCGATCTCCACAGCGATCTCGGATATTCCTTTTGACGGTCCTTGTGCGATGACACAGATTGGGATGCAGGATGGTGAATTTATTGTCAATCCTTCTCAGGAACAGTGGAAAAATGGAGATCTTACCCTGACGGTTGCTTCCACCAAAGAAAAGGTCATCATGATCGAAGCAGGAGCCAATGAGATCCCGGAGGACAAGATGATCGAAGCCATCTATATGGCGCATGAGATCAATCAGGACATCATTGCATTTATTGAAAATATCGTATCAGAAGTAGGAAAAGAAAAGCATGCTTATGAAAGCTGTGCGATTCCAGAGGAACTGTTTGCCGCTATCCGAGAGATCGTGCCGCCACAGGAGATGGAGGAAGCGGTTTTTACCGATGACAAGCAGACCCGTGAGGAAAATATCCGCGTGATTACGGAGAAGCTGACAGAGGCTTTTGCAGAGAAGGAAGAGTGGCTTGTCGTGTTGGGAGAGGCCATTTATCAGTATCAGAAGAAGACGGTTCGTAAGATGATCTTACAGGATCACAAGCGCCCGGACGGCCGGGAGCTGACCCAGATCCGTCCGCTGGCTGCAGAAGTGGATCTGATCCCAAGAGTGCATGGTTCGGCCATGTTTACCCGTGGACAGACACAGATCTGCAATGTATGTACTTTAGCGCCTCTGTCAGAGCAGCAGAGAATTGACGGTCTGGATGAAAATGAAGTCAGCAAGCGCTATATGCATCACTATAATTTCCCCAGCTACTCTGTAGGCGAGACAAAGCCGTCAAGAGGGCCGGGACGCCGGGAGATCGGGCATGGTGCACTGGCAGAGCGTGCGCTGATCCCGGTGCTGCCAAGCGAGGAAGAGTTCCCGTATGCAATACGTACCGTGTCTGAGACGTTTGAGTCCAATGGTTCTACCTCTATGGCGTCTACTTGCGCTTCCTGTATGTCATTGATGGCAGCAGGCGTGCCGATCAAGAAGATGGTAGCGGGCATCTCCTGTGGATTGGTGACAGGCGACAGTGATGAAGACTTTGTCCTTTTGACCGATATTCAGGGATTAGAGGATTTCTTCGGCGATATGGACTTTAAGGTGACAGGTACAGACAGAGGAATCACGGCCATCCAGATGGATATCAAGATCCATGGTCTGACCAGACCGATTGTAGAGGGAGCCATCGCCAGATGTCGTGAAGCAAGGATGTTCATCATGGACACCTGCATGAAGCCTGCGATTGCAGAGCCTCGCAAAGAAGTGGGTAAATATGCTCCAAAGATCATCCAGATGCTGATCGATCCGCAAAAAATCGGTGATGTGGTAGGCCAGAGAGGCAAGACCATCAACGCGATCATTGAACAGACCGGTGTCAAGATCGATATCACTGATGAAGGCGCTGTATCCATCTGTGGAACTGACAAAGAGATGATGGACAAGGCAAAAGAGATGGTGCGTATTATCACCACCGATTTTGAAGAAGGACAAGTCTTTGTAGGAAAAGTTGTCAGCATCAAAGAGTTCGGTGCCTTCTTAGAATTTGCACCAGGCAAAGAAGGAATGGTGCATATCTCCAAGATCGCCAAAGAGCGGATCAACCGGGTCGAAGACGTACTGACCTTGGGAGATATGGTAAAAGTGGTGTGCCTTGGAAAAGATAAGATGGGGCGGATCAGTTTTTCGATGAAGGATTGTAAATAGATTGATAAAATAACTGCTAAGTGATAACGAGGTCTAAAGGGATATTATTCCTTTGAGGCCTCGTTGTTTTTTTCTATAGATCTATTGAAAGATTCATCTGGAATATGAATGAGAACTTCTTCTACTTTGCATTGAAGAATATTACATAAGTCGTTCAGCGTAGCAGTTGAGATGTTTCGTGCTTGCTTTAAAGAATCTAGTGTTCCTCTACTGAAATGAAAATTTTTTAATAAAGCATAAGTGCTGATTTTCTTTCCCTGTATGCTTCTGTACAAGGCATAGATGATTCCCCCTTTCTCCCACATAGGGCGGTGCATGGTTTACAAGTTGCATTTATAAATCATAGGGACGACTGCGCTTAGGCTGTCGCCCTTTGATTATTGATTACAAAAAAGAACCGATAACCGCATTTTAATGCGTGTCTTGCTTCCGCAAACAGGGCATAATAACCATTTGAATTGCTCGCTCTCGTTATGATTCATGGGTTTTATTCTTGCTTTCCTT
>CAJUGG010000058.1 GCA_910585995.1 uncultured Lachnospiraceae bacterium | reverse complement strand
GAGGATTTTCTGACACTTAAGTGGCAGAAAATTCTCTTAGTGAGGGGGGCTTGGGAGGGGAGTTGCGGAACTCTAATAGGAGGAACACTGGGATGCGAAGAACTAAGATTGTATGTACGTTAGGACCGTCTACGGATAAGGAAGAGGTTCTAAGACAGTTGATGTTAGAGGGTATGGCCGTAGCGCGGATGAATTTTTCCCATGGAACCCATGAGGAGCAAAAAGTCCGTCTGGATACGGTAAAACGCCTTCGGGAAGAGTTAGACCTGCCGATCGCAGCACTTTTGGATACCAAAGGGCCGGAGATCCGTATCGGGGATGTGGAAGGCGGAAAAGTAGAGTTAAAGGCCGGGCAGACCTTCACCTTGACTACCGAAGAGATACTAGGAAATGCAGAGAGAGTTACGATCACGTACAAAGAACTGTGCCAGGATGTGTGTCCGGGAGATTCCATCTTAATTGACGATGGTCTGATTGGGATGGAAGTGATGCAGATCGAGGGGGAAGAGATCATCTGCCGCGTGAAAAACGGAGGATTTATCTCCAACCACAAGGGCGTAAACGTGCCCAGTGTAGAGCTTAAGATGCCTTTTGTCAGCCAAAAAGACTATGAGGATATTGTCTTTGCAGCCGAGCAGGGATTTGACTATATCGCCGCTTCCTTTACCAGAACCGCAGAGGATATCTTAGAGATCCGGAAGATCCTGCATGAAAAACATGGTGAGGGGATCAATATCATCGCCAAGATCGAGAATATGCAGGGCGTGGAGAACTGCGGAGCGATCCTTCGGGTGGCAGACGGCATTATGATTGCGCGTGGAGATATGGGTGTGGAGATCCCGTTAGAGGAAGTCCCCGTGATCCAGAAAAAACTGATTCGCTTAGCTACTCGGATGGGCAAGCCAGTGATCACAGCGACGCAGATGCTCGACTCCATGATGAAAAATCCGCGTCCGACTCGTGCAGAGACTTCCGATGTGTCCAACGCCATCTATCAGGGAACCAGTGCCATCATGCTTTCAGGAGAGACGGCCGCAGGCGCTTATCCTGTAGAGGCTGTCAAGACCATGGCACGGATTGCAGAGCGTACAGAAAAAGATATTGACTATACCACAGAGTTTAAGCCTCGCAGAATCGCCACAGAGCGTCCGGACGTGACCAGTGCCATCTCTCATGCAACTTGTACAACGGCCATGGATCTGAAGGCAGCAGCCATCGTAGCAGTGACAAAATCCGGCAAGACCGTGGGACGTATCTCCAAATATCGCCCAAGCTGTCAGATCATCGGATGTGCAACAGAGATGAGAGTGTGCCGCCAGCTCAATCTGTTCTGGGGAGTGGTTCCGATTCAGATGAATGAAGAGGACACCGCAGATGAGCTGTTTGATCATGCAGTCGAAGCAGCGGAGAAAAAGGGCCTGATTCAGAGAGGAGAGCTGGCGGTAATCACCGCAGGAGTGCCTCTGGGTCTGTCCGGTACAACCAATATGATTAAAGTGCATGTGGCAGGCAATACGCTGATCACCGGAAAGGGCTGCAACAAGCTGAAAAAATCCGGAAATATCTGTGTCTGCACAAGTTTAGAGCAAGTGGAGCACAATTTCCACATGGGAGATATCTTGGTGGTCAATGAGACAACCAATGAGATGATGAGTAAATTAAAGGATGCATCCGGGATTATCACAGAGACTGGAGACCGCTACTGCCATGCAGCGATTGTGGGGATGGCACTGGATATTCCAGTAATCGTGGCAGCCAGAAATGCGACCAGCATCTTAAAGTCCGGCACCTTTGTGACCATTGATGCAGAACAGGGAATCGTCTATAGCGGACGTTAATATGTCATATATGGAAAAGGGCATTGATATCCACAGACGCAAGAGAATCGCACTGAAGGTACTGAAGATCGCCGTGGGAAGCAGCATGGCGGTGGTTGCTGCGCAATTTTTTAACCTTCAGTATGCGACCTCTGCGGGAATCATTGCTCTTTTGACTGTTCAGGATACAAGAAGAGATACAATCCAACTGACCGCAGAGAGACTTTTGTCTTTTTTGCTGGCTGTGGCATTGATTTTTGTGTGTTTTCATTATACGGGAAGACTCGAATGGGTCAATTATGGATTTTATATTTTTTTGATGGTGACTGCCTGCTATTCCATTGGCTGGCAGAATACGATCTCTGTCAACGCCGTGATGGGGACACACTATCTGATGTCCCCGGACTATAGCCTTGGATTTGCGTTTAATGAACTGTCGCTTGTGTTGATCGGCACAGGGATGGCGCTTGCGATGAATTGGAAGATGCCAAGCAATCTCAAAGTGATCCGGGAAGATATCAAAAAAGTAGAAGACGATATGCAGACCGTTCTTTTAGAACTTGCAAAGTATCTGGAGCGGGCACAGAGCGGAGACCCGGTCTGGCTTGATCTGGATCAGCTGGAAGCGTATATTCACAGCGCGCTGGAACGCGCCTATGAGCATGCATACAATACGATGCTAGAGGAAGATCTGTACTACGTGGAATATATGGAGATGCGCCTGCAGCAGTGTGTGATGCTGCAGACGCTTCGAAGCCGCGTACAAAAGATCCGGGAGATGCCAAAACAGTCAGAGCTGATCAGCAGTTATCTGGGATATGTAGCTTACTATGTACATGAAAAAAATATACCAGATCAGCAGATTAAAGAATTAGAACGTGTGTTTCGGCGTATGGAGGAAGAGCCGCTGCCTAAGACAAGAGAAGAATTTGAATCTAGGGCTATCCTGTATCATGTCATGATGGATCTGGAGGAATTTTTATTTGTCAAGCAGCGGTTTGCGGATGCCAAACTAAAAGATCTGTAAATTGATAACACCTTTGATTTGTGTTATACTATCCTGAAAATAGAGAAAATACAGTGAGGGGAAAGAAAGATGGAACTGATCACAATTCGAGAATTATATAAGAACAGAGAGGCATATCTTGACAAAGAGATTACCGTGGGTGGCTGGGTCCGCAGTGTGCGCGACTCGAAAAGCTTTGGCTTTTTGGTACTGCACGATGGCTCTTTTTTTGATACGTTACAGATTGTCTATCATGATACGATGGAAAATTTTGCACAGGTAAGCAAGCTGAATGTGGGAGCGGCAGTGCTTGTACGCGGTACGCTGGTGGCGACCCCGCAGGCGAAGCAGCCTTTTGAAATCCAGGCGGTGGAAGTGACTTTAGAAGGTGCTTCGGCACCGGATTATCCACTGCAGAAAAAACGCCATACGTTGGAATATCTGCGTACCATGACGCATCTAAGGCCCAGAACCAACACATTTCAGGCCGTATTTCGCGTACGTTCGCTGACTGCCTATGCGATTCACAAATTTTTTCAGGAGAGAGGTTTTGTCTATGTGCATACGCCTTTGATCACCGGAAGTGACTGTGAAGGAGCAGGAGAGATGTTCCAGGTGACGACGATGGATCTGGCCAATGTACCTAAGACCGAAGAGGGACAAGTGGATTTTTCTCAGGATTTCTTTTGCAAACCCACGAATTTAACCGTCAGCGGACAGTTAAACGGCGAGACTTTTGCCATGGCTTTTCGGGATATCTATACCTTTGGTCCCACATTCCGGGCAGAAAATTCCAACACCACCCGTCATGCAGCCGAGTTCTGGATGATTGAGCCGGAGATGGCTTTTGCAGATCTTGAGGATAATATGCGGGTGGCAGAAGATATGTTAAAATATGTGATCCGATATGTATTAGAACATGCGCCTGAAGAGATGAATTTTTTCAATTCTTTTGTGGACAAGGGGCTTTTAGACCGTTTAAATCAAGTGTTACATGCAGAGTTTGGACATGTGACGTATACAGAAGCTGTTGAGATCTTAGAGAAAAACAACAACAAGTTTGACTATAAAGTATCCTGGGGCTGCGATTTACAGACGGAGCATGAGCGCTATCTAACCGAACAAGTGTTCAAACGCCCGGTATTTGTCACGGACTATCCAAAGGAGATCAAAGCCTTCTATATGAAATTAAATGAAGACAACAAGACCGTAGCAGCTATGGACTGCCTGGTTCCAGGGATCGGTGAGATCATCGGGGGCAGCCAAAGAGAGGACAGCTTAGAGAAACTGACCGCCCGCATGGATGAACTTGGACTTCGCAAAGAAGACTATGGTTTTTATCTGGATCTGCGCAGATACGGCTCTGCCCGCCACGCCGGCTTTGGCTTAGGCTTTGAACGCTGTATCATGTACCTGACCGGCATGAGCAATATCCGCGACGTCATACCCTTCCCAAGAACAGTAAAAAACTGTGATCTGTAAGATACGGAACTCTTAAAACAGCATCGGACCGGACAATGCCCAAAAGGATTTTTGAGCACGAAGTGATCGAAAATGCTTTTAGAGCAGGGGCATTGGGAGGGAAGATGCGGAACTCATAAAACAGCATCGGACCGGACAATGCCCAAAAGGATTTTCGAGCACGAAGTGATCGAAAATGCTTTTAGAGCAGGGGCATTGGGAGGGGAGATGCGGAACTTAAATTAAAAGACTTGCATAGGAGATTAGGATGACAGGAGAGAAACACACACACACTGCCCCGGACGGGACAGTGTATGAACATACGCATGTGCACGAGCACACACAGGACGGAGGGCATGTACATGCGCACACGCATACGCATGCCAATACCAAGGCGGTCTTGAACCGTTTATCCAGGGCGATCGGACATCTGGAGTCCATCCGGCGGATGGTGGAAGACGGAAGGGACTGCAGTGAAGTGTTGGTGCAGCTCTCCGCTGTAAAATCTGCCATCAATAACACTGGCAAAGTGATCTTAAAGGACCATATTACACACTGCTTAGTGGATGCAGTGGAATGTGGGGATATGGAAGCAATCGCAGATCTGACAGAGGCGATTGACCGCTTTATGAAATGATGTTGGGGTCAAAAGGTATTTTGACCCTATGATGATAAAAAATAGGGGTGAAAAGAGTGCATGTAGTTAAAAAAGACGGGACCAAAGAGACATTCAATGTGGAGAAGATTATCCGCGCAGTGAATAAGTCGGCGTCCAGGATTCTGTACAAATTTTCCGAAGAAGAGATTCGCTTTATCTGTGAGTTCGCTCAGAAAAAGGCGGAATCTCTGGGAAAAGAAGGCATCGATATCCAGGATATGCACAATATTGTGGAGGGTGCACTAGATCAAGTCAATCCGGCGGTGGCCAAAAGCTATCGGGATTATCGAAACTATAAAAAAGATTTTGTCCATATGATGGATGATGTATATACCAAGAGCCAGTCCATCCGCTACATCGGTGACAAGAGCAATGCCAACACAGACAGCGCTTTGGTTGCCACAAAGCGCAGCCTGATCTTCAATGAGCTGAATAAAGAACTATACCGTAAGTTCTTTATGAACCGCAATGAGTTGCAGGCCTGCCGGGATGGTTATATCTATATCCATGACCAGTCTGCAAGGCTGGATACCATGAACTGCTGCCTGTTCGATATTGGCAATGTATTAAGCGGCGGCTTTGAGATGGGAAATGTATGGTACAACGAACCAAAGACTCTGGATACTGCTTTTGATGTGATGGGAGATATCATCTTAAGTACCGCAGCTCAACAGTATGGCGGTTTTACCGTACCGGAAGTGGACAAGGTGTTGGCTCCTTATGCAGAAAAAAGCTACAACAAATATTATAAAGAATTTTTATCTTATACCGAAGCCGCCTGGGAAGGAGCCAAGGAAAAAGCTGAAGAGTATGCCATGAATAAAGTCCGCCGGGATTACGACCAAGGCTGGCAGGGCATTGAGTATAAGTTAAATACCGTAGGATCTTCCAGAGGAGACTACCCATTTGTAACTGTAACGATGGGTCTTGGACAAGAACCGTTTGAGAAGATGTGCAATATTTCTTTGTTAAAAGTTCATCAAGGCGGACAGGGCAAACCCGGCAATAAAAAACCAGTGCTGTTTCCCAAGATTGTCTTTTTGTATGATGAAGCTATTCATGGCGTGGGAGGCGTCTGTGAAGATGTATTTGAAGCAGGGATTGACTGCTCTTCTAAGACCATGTATCCAGACTGGCTTTCTCTAAGCGGAGAAGGCTATATCTCTGATATGTATCAAAGATACGGACGAGTGATCAGCCCGATGGGCTGCCGCGCCTTTTTAAGTCCCTGGTACGAAAGAGGAGGCATGAAGCCTGCGGATGAAGAGGATAAACCTGTCTTTGTGGGACGCTTTAATATCGGGGCAGTCAGTCTGCATCTGCCCATGATCTTAGCACAGTCCAGAGCGGAAAACCGGGATTTTTATGAAGTCCTGGACTATTACCTGGAGATGATCCGCAATCTCCATATCCGTACCTATGATTATCTGGGAGAGATGAGAGCCTCCACCAATCCGCTGGCATACTGTGAGGGCGGATTCTATGGCGGACATCTGAATCCTCACGATAAGATTAAGCCTCTGCTAAAGCCTATGACGGCTTCCTTCGGCATCACGGCGCTCAATGAGCTTCAGGAGCTATATAATGGGAAATCCATCCGGGAGGACGGAGCATTTGCCCTAGAAGTGATGCAGTATATCAATCAGAAGATCAGCCGGTTCAAAGAAGAAGACGGCAATCTCTATGCCATCTATGGGACGCCGGCAGAGAGTCTGTGCGGACTTCAGATCGAGCAGTTCCGCAAGAAATATGGGCTGGTGGAAAATGTGTCAGACAGGCCCTATGTAAGCAATAGCTTTCACTGTCATGTGACAGAGGATATGACGCCCATTGAAAAACAGGACAAGGAAGGGCGCTTTTGGGAGCTGTGCAATGGCGGAAAGATCCAGTATGTGCGCTATCCGGTATCCTATAATAAAGAAGCTGTGAGGACGCTGGTGCGCAGGGCGATGAAGATGGGGTTCTATGAAGGCGTCAATCTGTCGCTGGCGTACTGCGACGACTGCGGGCATCAGGAGCTGGATATGGACGTCTGCCCGGTTTGCGGCAGCAAAAACCTGACAAAGATTGACCGTATGAATGGGTATCTGTCCTATTCGCGGGTAAAAGGAGATACCCGATTGAATAAGGCAAAGATGGCAGAGATTGAAGAGCGGGTTTCCATGTGATAGTGAAGATTTTGGATGTTGGTAAATATAGACAAAAGTAAGGGGAAAAATGGGGAAATCTTAGAGAATATTTGTGCAAAGTGTGAAAAAGTAAGTTGAAAATTGCAATTTATATCATATAATTGTATAATAGGAATGTATATAAATGAAAGTGAGGGACCTTTCTATGAAACAAAATAATATGTTGGCAATGATTTTGGCCGGCGGGCGTGGCTCTCGTCTGCATGATCTTACCAATAAGGTAGCAAAACCGGCTGTTTCATACGGCGGAAAGTACAAGATTATTGATTTTCCCCTGAGTAATTGTGCGAACAGCGGCATTGATGTAGTTGGCGTGTTGACGCAGTATGAGTCCGTGTTGCTGAACAGTTATGTGGCGGGCGGCAGCCGTTGGGGGCTGGATGCTCGTGACAGCGGTGTGTTTGTACTTCCGCCGCGGGAAAAAGCAGATGCTAATCTGGATGTATACAGAGGTACAGCAGATGCGATTTCTCAAAATATTGATTTTGTGGATAATTATGATCCAGAATATGTGCTGATCCTTTCGGGAGACCATATTTACAAGATGAACTATGCAAAGATGCTTCAAAGCCATAAAGAGAATGAAGCAGATGCAACGATTGCCGTGATCGAGGTTCCAATGAAAGAGGCAAGCCGTTTTGGTATTATGAATACGGAGCCGGAGACAGGAAGGATCGTGGAGTTTGAGGAGAAACCGGCAGAGCCAAAGAGTAATCTGGCTTCCATGGGTATCTATATCTTTAACTGGAAGCTGCTTCGCAAGATGTTAGTGGCAGATATGAAGAATGAGGAGTCAAGCCACGACTTCGGTAAGGATATTATCCCAGCGCTTCTGAATGATGACAAGAGACTGTTTGCATATAAATTCAAAGGATACTGGAAAGATGTGGGAACCATTGATTCTCTGTGGGAGGCTAATATGGACCTTCTGGACAAGAAAAATGGTCTGGATCTGGACGACCATACTTGGAAGATCTATACCGAAGATGTACTGGTACTTCCGCAGTATGTGTCTTCTGAGGCAAATGTAAAACGCGCTTATATCACACAGGGCTGCGTGATTGAGGGTGAAGTAAGAAATTCCGTATTGTTTACCGGTGCAAAAGTTGGTCCGGGCGCTAAGGTGATCGACAGTGTCCTGATGCCAGGTGCAGTGGTGGAAGAGGGCGCAGTGGTACAGCGTGCTCTTGTGGCCGATGGCGTGAAGATCGGCAGCAAAGTAACCGTAGGAAGTGCAGACAGTGAACATATTGAACTGGTAGCGAAAAATGTAAAGGGGTAGAATCATTATGGCAAGAGCATTAGGAATAGTAAGTTTTTCAGAAAACCACATCTGGGTAGAGGGGATGGAAACTTATCGTTCAATCGGCGCCTTCTCCTTCCTTGGCAGATATCGTGTGATTGATTTTCCAATCTCCAATATGTCCAACAGCGGCATTGACAGGATTCAGGTGTATATTAGAAGAAAGCCGCGTTCTTTAGTAGAGCATTTAGGAACCGGAAGACATTACAACATCAACTCTAAACGTGGGTATCTGCAGATGTTGTTTACCGATTCTCCGGCAGAGAATGATTATTATAATACAGATATCAAGGTCTATGCAGATCATCTGGACCGGATCGAGAGAGCAAGCAATACCCATGTGGTGATCGCTCCGGCTTATATGGTCTATACGCAGGATTTTGATGCATTGATGAATATGCATGAGGAGTCCGGTGCAGATGTGACACTTTTGTATCATTCGGTTGACAATGCAAAAGATGCCTATTTGAATTGTGACTGCCTGAATCTGAACCGTCAAAAAGGTGTGGACTCCATCGAGAGAAATAATGGTTCCAAGAAAACTCGCAATATTTTCATGGATACCTATGTGATGAAAAAAGAAGTGTTTGTAGAGCTGGTACAGCAGGCACAGAAGACTTCTTCCATGTATACTTTAAGAAAGATCATCAATGACAAGTGCAGCGACAAAGAGATGGATATCCGTGGTGTGGCTCACAAGGGCTTCTTTGCCCCGATTACAGATTTTAAGAGCTTCTATGATGCGAATCTGTCACTTTTAGACCTGAAGAATGCCAAAAGTCTCTTTAGCGATGCATGGCCGATCTACACCAGAACCAATGATTCCAGCCCGACGCAGTATTTTGATACCGCAGAGGTGAAGGGTTCCTTTATCTCTAATGGCTGTCTGATCGAGGGAACCGTGGAAAATTCGGTGATCGGCAGAGGCTGTGTGATCAAACCAGGGGCTGTGATTAAAGACAGTGTCATCCTTGCAGGAGCAGTGATTGGAGATCATGTACATATTGAAAGACAGGTTGTGGATAAATATGCAAAGGTTACACGGATGAAAGAGATTATTGCAGAGCCGGGCAATCCGGGATATGTCAAGAGAAATGATACCGTGTAAGTACAGATGAGATATGGATAAGGCCAGCGCAGAGGAAGAATTTGCGCTGGCCTTATTTATGGTAATTAGATTGTCGAGATATATAATATAGAGAAAATAAGGGGGTGAAGATACATGGATATTATGAGAAACCGGCATCAATATCTGAAGTCTCTGAAATTAGAGCAGTATTGGGATATGAAAAAATCCGGGACCATTGGGATCACGGAAAAAGTGGATGTGAATGGTTTGGCTGCCAAGAAGATCAGTACAGATTCGTCTGGTGATAACGAGCGTGCAATCCAGAAGAAGCTTGCAAAGATCAAGGCAAAGATCAGTGCAGGCGCCAGGCTGACAGGGGCAGAGAAAGCATTTTTAAGGAAACATGCACCCAAGCTGTATCTGGAATATCTGAAGATGGAGAGGGATCAGGCGGCCTATGAGGAGCGTTTAAAAAGATGCAGAACCAGAGATGATGTGGAGCGTGTCAAGGTCGAGAAGCTGCGGGAGATTGCAGCCGCTTCCAAGGATCAGGAAGTGGAAGAGACCCTGGGGCAGTTATCGAGGATGTATGCAGCAGAGAAAAATGTATCTTCTGAGATCCGTAGGAAACCCTGGCAGTCAGAGATCGATCAGAAAAAGGCAAGAGAAGCAAGAAGAAAGGCAGAGAGGAAAAAGCGCGTGGAAGAGAAGAAAGAACTGGAAAAGCGGATCAGGGAAGAGATTCGCAGAAGGGAGAGAGCGCAGGAGCTGCACCAGGAGATGGAGGAAGAGGAAGAAGAAGATCTGGAGATCTGGCTGGAACAGGAACGGATGCTGGAACAGCAGATCGTAGAAGTGGTGGAAGAGTTCCCACAGGAGGCAGAGGCTCCAACGACTAAGGCATTTGCTGCATACCGGGCGATTGCAGAGGCACCTACAGAGGCAGAAAAGGAGAAATACAGCCGAAAAGCCTGATAAAATCCAAGCTCTGGTGCATAATAAGAAACACAGAGTCTTACGACGAAGGAGGGATTCTTATTATGCAGGCATTGATGCTAAGAGAGGGATTTTACTGGACGGGAATCATGGATGAAAAACTTCGCGTATTTGATATTATCATGTACACGGAGTTTGGAACAACCTATAATTCCTATGTGTGGAAGACAAGAGAAAAGACGATTCTGTTTGAGACCGTAAAAGAACAATTTTTTGATGAATATCTGGAAAAGTTACGAGAAGTATCAGATGTGACGAAGATTGATTATCTGGTGGTGAGTCATACAGAGCCGGATCATGCGGGGAGTATCGAGAGGCTTTTGACATACAGTCCCCAGATGAAGATCTTAGCCACCTCCTGTGCGATTGGATTCTTAAAAGAGATTGTCCATCGGGATTTTGTAGGGATTGCGGTGAGGGACGAGCAAAAGATGGAGATTGGAGGGAAGACGCTTCGCTTTATGGTCGTACCCAACCTGCATTGGCCGGATACTATGTATACGTTTATTGAAGAAGAACAGATTCTGGTCACTTGCGATTCTTTTGGCGCCCATTATTGTGTCCCGGAGATGACTTCTGATGGGATCAAGCAGGAGAAAGACTATCAAAAAGCACTGCGCTATTACTATGAAAATATCATCGGTCCGTTTAAATCCTATATGCTGCAGGCATTGGACCAGGTGGAGCATCTGGACATCTCCATGATTGCCACCGGTCATGGGCCTGTGCTGACCGGCAATCGGGTCCGAAGTGTGATCGAACAATACCGGGAATGGTCAACGGTCGTGAATCCCAATCAGAAAAAGACCGTGATCATTCCTTATGTAAGTGCCTATGGCTATACGGCCCGTCTGGCAGAGAAGATACGGGAGGGGATTGAAGGCAGCGGAGAGATCGATGTGCGTCTGTATGATCTGGTAGAAGCAGATGCAGCAAAAGTAAGTGAAGAACTAAGCTGTGCGGATGGCTTTTTGCTGGGGACGCCGACGATTCTCGGAGAGGCGCTAAGACCCATCTGGGAATTGACACTTGGGATGTATCCGGTGACGCACAAAGGTGCCTATGCAGGTGCTTTTGGGAGCTATGGGTGGAGCGGCGAAGGTGTGCCTCATATTACAGAGCGCCTGAAACAATTAAAGCTGAAAGTGGTAGATGGATTTACGGTACGCTTCAGACCGGACGAGTCAGATCTTTTGAGCGCTTATGAATATGGCTATCAGTTTGGCTGTCTGGTACAGGAAAAGGAAGTGAAAAAGCCATCGAAACACGGCGCAAGGCATCTGGTGAGATGTCTGGTGTGCAATGAGATCTTTGACGCTTCTTTGGAAGTCTGTCCGGTCTGCGGTGTGGGCAGGGAACATTTTGTTTTGGTGGAAGAGGAGGTCAGTACGTTTTCCAATCCTACACAGGAGTATTATGTCATCCTGGGAAATGGGGCAGCCGGATATTATGCGGCGAAGGCGATACGGGAGCGGGATCAGACAGGGACGATTGTGATGATATCCAACGAACCTTATCTGTCCTATCACCGTCCGATGCTGACCAAAGCGATTGTGACAGGGTTATCGGCAAAACAGATCGAGATCTCAGATCAGGCCTGGTATGAGGAACAAAAGATCTTTCCGATGCTGTCTAAAGAAGTCGTGGATGTGGATCTGACACAAAAAGAGGTGATCTTGGAAGATGGCAGCAGGGTACACTTTACTAAGCTTGTCTACGCCCTTGGAAGTGAGTGTTTCCTGCCGCCTGTCAAAGGGAATACCCTCCCGGAAGTAATAGCGATACGCCGCCTGGCAGATGTGGAACGCTTAGAGGAGTTGATAAGGGAGAAAAAAGAGGCTGTGGTCATCGGAGGCGGTGTATTGGGCCTTGAGGCGGCCTGGGAGCTTAGAAAAGCGGGCCTGTCCGTGACCGTCTTGGAGGCAGCGCCCGTCCTGATGGGACGGCAACTGGATACAGAGGCCGGAGCATGGCTTTTGCAGGCGGCCAAAAAGAGCGGGATTGAGATCCGGACAGGAGTCAAGGTTGTCTCCATTGACGGAGAAGGTCATGTGACGGGCGTGACATTAGAAGATGGAGAAACCTTGTCCGCGGGGCTTGTGGTGATCTCTGCCGGGGTGCGCCCCAATGTGGAGCTGGCAAAAAAGATCGGCTTAGAGACAGACCGGGGTGTGATTGTCGGAGATCATATGGAAACCAATCTTGCAGGGATCTATGCCTGCGGAGACTGTGCACAGTATCAGGGAAGAAGCTATGGTGTCTGGCCGGAAGCGGTGGAGGAAGGCAAGACTGCGGGAGCCAATGCAGCCGGGGAAGCGCTGGAATATACAGCGAAAGAGCCGGCACTTACATTTCATGGGATGCATACGGCCCTGTTTGCTGCCGGGGATCAAGGAAAGAATCCCAACCTGCTCTATAAGACCATGTGTTATGAAGACATGGGCAGGGGACAGTACCAGAAATATTATTTTTTAAATGATCGCCTGTGTGGTGTGATCTTGTTGGGAGATCTGTCTTCTATGGCGCGCGTGACAGCGCTTTTAGAACAACATGCATCCAGCAAAGAAGTGCTGCATGGATCATAAATCGGGGAGTTATAATACGAATGAAAACATTGATAGTGGGAGATATCCATGGCTGTTATGACCAGCTTGTCAGACTTCTTAATAAACTGGATTTTCGGGAGAACGAGGACAGGCTGATCAGCCTTGGAGATCTGATGGACCGTGGGACACAGTCTTATGAGGTTCTGATGTATCTGCGTGGTCTAAAGGGGCGGATGAAAGAGCGCTGCGTGATTATAATGGGAAATCATGAATGGATGGCGATTCACGGGCGGCTGAATCAGGAGATCCGAAGGATGTGGTATCAAAATGGCGGCAAGGCTACCGTGGATTCTTTTATGAGTCATGGGGATAAGCTGGAGCGTTATGTGGGGTGGCTGAGAGCGGATACCTTGCGGTATTATGCGGAAGAGAGGTTTCAGTGCGTGCATGCGGGGGTGAAAGAGGAGCAGTTAGGAGAGAATACGGAGCTTACTCTTTTGTGGTCGCGTGCGGCGCTGGAGGAGAATCAGTACCGGGGGAAGCTGACAGTGGTGGGACATACGCCTCTTAAGGATGTGGTGCATTTTACGGGGGACTGGAAGAGTACAGAGGTGGTGCCGTATGGGGTGGAGAGAGAATTGCCTGAGACAGGGATGATCTGTATTGATACGGGGTGTGTGTTTCACAGGAAGCTGACGGGGATGGTGGTGGAAGATGGGAAATATTGGGTGGAGGGGGTGGAGTATTGAATGGGGGGAGAACGGTTCTGCCGCCGCCGAAGACTGCCCGGCGCCTGGCTGACAGCGTACGGGCCGGGGGTGCGACAAAGGTCTGCATAGAGTGTATCGGACAGGCTGCACAGTCTGTATGCTCCAATCGGACACATCTGTGTCCGCCTGGCTCATACAGACTGCACAGACTGTCCGCTCCAATCTACACAGCACTCTTTGTCGCACCCCCGGCTCGTACGCTGTCAGCCAGGCGCCGGGCAGTCTTCGGCGGCAGAACCTGGATTGTGAGGGAGTAAAGGGGGATTTAGGGATTTTTTATGACAGAAAATGGTTGCGAAAGGCGGGGATTTATAATAAAATAAGGTATTCCCATATGTGCGTGTGGGGAAGTTTGTTAGAAAATAGGAGAGGTGACGAATGAGAAGTAGATGTTCGCGATTTCTCGCGGGATTGTTGACTGTGGTGATGGTGGTTTCTTCGGGGGGCTATGAGGTGATGGCCAGAGGAGACGTAAGGCAGTTGGCGGTGGTTGATACGAAAGAGGAAGATCATCTGGATGGGGATCTGGGGACTGGAGAGGAAGACTCCAGGGTATCAGAAGAAGATACAGAGGAGGATCTGCTTCATGAGGGGCAGGAAGAGGATTCTTTGGGGAAAGAGGATGATCTGGAAAAAGAGGATTCTTTAGAGGATGAGGAGCCTTTGAAGGAAGAAGATGCTCTGACAGATAAAGGTCCTTTGACAGAGGATGGGATAGATAACAAGGATGTCGTGAATCAGGATGTGACTGGCGGGAATGATGGGCAGGATGAGGGTTCTAAGACGCAGGAAGAGCCAGAGCAGGATGTGCTGACAAAGAGTAAGGCAACGGCAGCAGAGCCTCAGGAAGAACCAGAAGAGGAACCGTTGGCTGTGTCTGCTAATTCGCTCAGGGTGCTCGAAGGTTCTGTGGAGGTGCAGATCATCTCAGGGGTGTCTGTGAATGGGGATCAGACGTTTGAGGTGGAACTTAGCGGCCCAGAGGACTGTGCGGATACGGTGGTGCTGCCGAGCCGCAAGAAGGGCGAGCAGAGTATGGCTGCTCCGAGTGTATCGGTTCGTTTTCCGCGGCTTTCGGATGGGACGTATCAGCTGCGTGTGAGCGGGGAAGGATACCTGACGTATACGCAGAGTATCAAGGTGGACAAGATGGGCTATCGGGTCCAGTTGTATACGGGTAATGCGGTGGTTGGTACATCATCGGCAAGACCGGGGTTATTGTTCCGGGGAGATGTCAACGGCGATGGAGTGTTGGATGACAAGGATGCAACGGTGATTGTGGATACGATAGAATCCGGGGTCTATGATGCCAGATATGATCTTGATAAGAATGGCTCTGTGGACCTGGTGGATCTGAATTACCTGACCGATATGCTGGAACATCAGTCGGTACAGCAGGCGATTCCGGAGGAGATTATCCCGCCGGAGACGGCAAAGGTGTCTGTAAGTGCAGGGACTGCCGTTGAGGGGAGCTTAGAAGGGGTACTGGAAGGAAAGGGCATCAAGTTAAGTCCAGCTTCTGGAGAGATCTCAGAGCATAATGGGGTCGAACTGGAGTTCGATTTTGAGGATGGAAAGAACAGTGCGGTTCCCATGGAGGGAATGGTGGTGGCTTCTCCAAGAGAGAGTGAGAATGGGATTGCCAACGGGCAGGTTCTGGTGACTTATGTAAAAGACGGAAAAGAAGTCACAGGAAGTGCTGTATTATCTGAACCAGAGGGACTTCGCATGGTGAGCGCACAGCAGCCTGTGGGGAATTTTCAGGTGTCCTGGAATCAGAACCGTACGATGGTGATTGATTTTGGCAGCCTGATTGCGGTGAAAAAAGTGGTGCTGGTGGTGACGAAGACTTCAAACGCCTCCAATCTGGCTGAGATCTCCAAAGTGGAATTTTTAAATGATATGGAGAAGCGGATTCCAGAGCCAGAGATGAATATTCCCAAAGGTCTGAGTGTGACAACGGGGAATAAGCAGTTTACACTGCAGTGGAATAAGGAATCCAATGTCACCAGTTATGAGATTAGTATTGCATCAGAAGATCAGATCGAATACCGGAGGACGACGGCTACCACTCTGACCATCACACAATTCCAAAATGATAAATTGGAAAATGGAACCGCCTATACGGTTCGGGTACAGTCGGTAAATGGTGAGTGGAAGAGCGGATTTTCGGAAGCAGTACAGGCTGTGCCGAGAGTGGATAAAGTGCCGCCTGCACCAGATCGGGTACATATTACAAGCGGAATCCGAAGCCTGGAGATCAGCTGGAGCAAGACAGAGGATGCGGACAGCTATACGGTATACTACAGAGAAAAATCTGCACAGAACTATGAGAAAGTCAGTGGGATCACAGGACTTTATTATCAATTAGAAGGACTAAAAGACGACACGACCTATGAGATCTATGTGACGGCGAGCAATGACTTAGGGGAAGGAAAAGCGTCTGCGCTGGCTTCTGAGAAGACGCTAAGCGGACTGATTGCGGCAAAACTTCCGGAATATAAGCTGATCAATACTTCTAATGGTGAGGGCGTGTTAAGCAGCCATATTAAGGATGCGTATGTAAAAGGCATCGGTACGATGATTGACAGCCCGTTAGATACAGAGGCAGGCAGTGCGCTGGGACTTTTTGACAATCGGTATGACTCCTATATGGAGTGTAAGGACTGGGATTATGGCGGAGCATATCCGTCCGAGAGCAAAGGGATGTTCGTGGAACTGGATCAGGTATATCCGGTAGGCATGATCTCCCTGGCAGAACCCATTGATGTGGGAAGCTATATCTATCTGAGCGTCTACTATTGGAATGAAGCAGGACAGCGTACGCAGGTAAAGGATGCGTCTATCGTACAGCGCAGTTGTGACAATGGCAGAAAGATTTATCTGATTAAATTTAAAAATCCGGTCGAGACTTCCAAGCTGCAGTTTGGCATTGGGCGTTATGGCTCTTCGCCAAGACTGATCACGGTGTCAGAGGTACGGATTCATGAATATGACAGCCTGGAGCAGGATATCTTAGGTCTCTATGCAGATAACCTGCATATTATGCTTCGGGAGGATGTGACAGAAGAGACGCTGGATGCGCTTCAGAAGCGTCTGGATACACAGGATCATGGAGAGTATCACCCGGAGAGATCCATGCTGCAAAAGGAACTGGATACAGCCAGAAAACTCTTGGAGACACAGGGGCTTGGTGATGTTTTACAAGTGAATCCCATGATCTCTGCCAGCAAGGATAACGGGATCTCAGTGGGCGGTCTGAATGCTTGGCAGCCCCTTGGTGTTGCAGCGGCTCCGGGAGATGATCTGGTAGTCTACGTGGGACGCAGCGGTATGAGAGAAGGTGCAGGTGCTGCGCTTCAGCTCGTCTATACCCAGTACCATGCAGAATCCGGTGGATTTTTTAAGACCGTGAACTTAAAGATTGGCAGAAATGAGATCTCTTTGGAGAAATTGTCCAGTACCACGGTGGAAAAAGGCGGTGCGCTGTATGTCCAGTACACCGGAAATAATGACAAAGACGATTATGCAGTCCGGGTTAGCGGAGGAGGACGATTCCCGGTACTGAATCTCTATGGGATCACAGACACCAAGGAACGCAGCCAGAAAATCAACACTTATGTGACGGAATTAAATGAACACATCAGTCAATTACAAGCAGCACATAAGGAGTTGCACGCAGACAGTGGCAATGAGAACCTGGCGTATGACTATGAAAGCGGTCAGAATTGTATCTTAAATTCTACCGATATCGTGATTGACCAGATGATGTTCTCTCTGCCTGCGACGCAGGTGGCACAAGGGCTTGGCGGCAACAAGGAAGCACAGCTTGAGAACGCTCTGACTGCCATGGAGGAGATGCTGGTATTATTCTATCAGCACAAAGGCCTGACGAACTCATTTGCAGAAAATACAGATGCGGCAGTCATAGCGAAAAACCATCTGCCGTACCGCTATCTGAATATTCGCTACATGCGAATGTTTGCAGGCGCCTTTATGTATGCCTCCGGCAACCATATTGGAATTGAATGGGGTTCTGCGCCCGGAATGATGAGTGCTTCTCCGGTGCAGTACGACAAAGAGAGCGGCAAACATACAAGCGGACAGTATTTTGGCTGGGGAATTGCTCATGAGATCGGCCATGATATCAATGAGGGAGCCTATGCCCATGCAGAAGTGACAAATAATTATTTTTCGATCCTGGCACAGGCGCAGGATAATAACACCAGTGTAAGATTCCAGTACCCCAATGTATATGACAAAGTGACTTCCGGCACGACCGGCTATGCTTCCAATGTCTTTACGCAGCTGGGTATGTACTGGCAGCTGCATCTGGCCTATGACAGAGACTATAACTATAAGACCTATGGCACGTATCAGGAAATATTCGAACATCTGTTCTTTGCAAGGGTGGACAGTTATGCCAGAAATCCGGCATCTGCTCCGGCTCCGGGAGGAGTAGCTCTTACCCTGTCCGGTGACCGGGATCAGAAGCTGATGCGCTTGGCCAGTGCGGCAGCAGAGAAAGATCTGAGCGAATTTTTTGAGAGATGGGGGATGATGCCGGATGCCGGCACCCTGAGCTATATGAAGCAGTTTGATCCTGAGACTCGTGCGATCTACTATGGAGATGATGATTCTAGAGTCTATACCATGGAACATGCCGGCAGTCAGGCGCTCCAGGGAAAAGATGTGGTGACAGCCAGCGCGTCTGTGAAAGACAGTCAGGTAACACTTACGATGAGCGTCTCGGCTGGCTCAGAAGTGCTGCATGGCTATGAGATCAGCCGCATCTTCGTGGAGAATGGAAAGGAAAGAGAAGAGATCGCCGGATTTACCACAGGATCTACCTTCACAGATCAGGTGGCTTTTGCGGCCAATCATGTGGTCCGCTATCAGGTGACGGCGATTGACCGCTGGATGAATCGTTCGCTTCCATGTAAGACCAATGCATCCAAGATCCAGGGAGATGGCAAGATTGACAAATCGTTCTGGACGATGGCGACCAATATGTCTTCGGAACAGGATACGACCCATGATCTGACAGAAGGGCTGCCCTGTGAGGCAGAGAATGTGTATGCGATCTCGTTGGCAGCGGATGACGACGATACCACAACCTTTACGGGCAGCATGGCAGAGGCAGATCCCTATGTACTGCTGCAGTTAAATCAGAGTACGAAAGTGACGGCTCTTCGCTACCAGCTTAAGGGCGGCGGCACTCCGATTACGGATTACCGCATCGAGGTCAGCATGGATGGAGAGAATTACACCAAAGTGAAAGAAGGAACTTTTAACCTGTCGGGTGGTGTGCAGACCGTCTATTTTGAAAATGGCAAAGATCCATGGGTATGTACGTATGACGCAGTCTATATCAAACTGACCGCAGTCGGACAGAGTGGAACCGAACTCTCCATTACAGAATTAGATCTGTTTGGTCCGTCGGGAGACAATGTGGAACTCTTATCGGATGAGAATGGACAGCCAGGGATTGGTGTCTTGAAAGAAGATTTTGTCTATGAGGATTCCACTGGCGCAAAGATCCCTGCAGGTTCCATCATCTTTACGGGTGCCTACAAAGGAAATCCGGCTTACAATGTGTTTATCCTCTATGACGCAGATGGAACGATTGTGGGCGGTACAGATGCCGATGGCAATCTGCGTGCAGAACAGATTATCTTAGCTCCTGAAGTCACAGATTCGGATGCGATGCTTGGAGAGACTTCCGAGGGCCGCTGGGTCTACTGGCTGACGCCGGATGTGCAGGATACACTTCCTTCTAAGGTACGTGCAGAGATGTTCCGTGTGGACAATGCTCTGACCAATGAGGGACAGCGGATGGTGAGTGACACGCCGTATGTGGATATGCCTGCTGACTTACCAGAGATTCTATTGACGAAAGGGAGCATGTGATGAAAAAGTATATACTGGGAGGGATTGGATGCCTGTTCGTCACGGGGATTCTTCTCCAGCAGCAGTTGTTTGTGGAGGCAGAAGACAATGTGCTTCTGCATCCAAACGGCAATAAAGCAGCCGTGGTATTGGAAGCGGGTGAACTCAAAGACGAAGTAGTGTCCCTTCAGATCAGTTTTCAGGTGGAGACCAAGGAAGGAGACAGTCAGAAAAATCAGGTCGCGTTTGAGTTTGACAAAAGTATCACAAGCGCGGTCAGGCAGTATCGCTATCACAAAGATACCGGAACCTTGAATGTGTATGTGGCAGGGAAGGAAGATCTAGGCAAGGACGGAGAACTTTCTCTGGGGAACGTTGTATTGAGTTCTGATTATGAACATGGGGCTTTGGCTTCTGTGAAGGTGGTGGATCAGAGTCTGGTCACAGTCAATAAGGCGTTTGACAAGCAGACTCCTCTGATCGGTTCCGGCTCTTTGGAAGGCAGCGTGGAACTGACCGTTGGAAATGGCGGAAAAGCTCCGGAGCAGCCGCCTGCGGATGATAAGGAGCCAGATGATCCAGAAAACCCGGATAATCCCAAGGAACCTATGCCAGATGATAAAGAAGATACCAACCCTCCTTCGCTCGATGAAGGGGGCCAGAATCCTCCTTCAGAAGGAGGCGACAGTGAAGGCCCAGTCAAAGAAGACCGCCCGGTGAAGAAAAAGGGCGGCGGCAGTCACTCTTCCGGCAGCAGTCAGCCTGCTGCAGGAGGAACGGACGCTTCTCTTACCAATCTCCTCCAGGGAGCACTCGATCGCCGGCCTAAGACGGTGCAGGGAACGCTACAGGTGGCAACCGTGGACGAGACAGATGAGGAGGAGACAACGGACGTTAAAGAGACGGATCTTACAGAGCCGATTCAAAAAGAAGAGGAGCCAAAAGAGGAGGCAGATACTTCAAAAGAAGACGAAGGCTTCCTTGCGGAGAATGAAGAGGTGGTGGAAAAGGCAGTGGATGTGGGACTGGTCGCGGGCATTGCCTCTGCGATAGTAGTCTTGATTCTGATAGCTATGGAATACAGACGCCGTTTGATCAGACGCCGCCGCAGTAAGATGCTTTCCAAATTTAAGAAAAAATAGATGATTTTGATACGGCTTCAGGCTTTTGTGCCTGGAGCCGTATTTTTGTAGATTCCTGTAATAATTTGTCATTTTTTCGTAACAGATTTGATGCTTTTTGTATGCATGGGCGATTTATAATCGAATCCAGAAAGAAGGACAATACATGGTTTTCAGCAGTTTTACATTTCTGATTTATTTTTTGCCGGCATTTCTGCTTTTATATTTTCTGGTTCCCAAAGATTGGAGAAATGCAGTGATCTTTGCAGGCAGTCTGGTCTTTTATTACTATGGTGTCAAAGATCATCCTTTTTATCTGATCTTGATGCTTATTACTACGATCGTCAATCATCTGGCAGCTAAGTGCATGGGAAGGAGCAGCTATCGTCTTCGCAGACTATGGCTGTGCCTTGGAATGTTCTGGAATATCGGCTGTCTGTTTGTCTTTAAATATCTGGATTTTTTAACCACCAATCTGAACCGTCTTTTGGCACTGATCAAAGTGTCCATAGAGATTCCGTGTCTGAATCTGGTGTTGCCTATTGGGATCAGCTTCTACACGTTCCAGATCAGCTCTTATTTGATCGATGTGTACCGAAAAGAGATCCCTCCGGAGCGGTCACTGCTAACCCTTGGTACGTATCTGTGCATGTTTCCGCAGTTGATCGCCGGGCCGATTGTCACTTATTCGCAGGTGCGCAGGCAGATGCGTCAAAGATCTCATTCTTCCCGCAATCTGGAAGAAGGGATGCGGGAGTTTACCATTGGCTTATCCCTGAAAGTGCTGATCGCGAACCGGGTAGGGGGGCTGTGGAGCCAGATTGGCTCCATCGGATATGAGAGTATCTCCTGTCCGCTGGCATGGCTTGGGATTTTTTCCTACAGCTTTCAGATCTACTTTGATTTTTATGGATATTCCCTGATGGCAAAAGGCTTGGGGCGGATGATGGGATTTACGTTTCCGGATAATTTTGACAATCCCTATCTCTCGTGCACGATGACCGAATTTTGGAGGCGCTGGCATATCACCTTGGGGAGCTGGTTTCGGGAATATGTCTACATTCCGCTCGGAGGCAATCGAAAGGGACTGTATCGGAATCTTTTTCTCGTATGGATGCTGACGGGCCTGTGGCATGGCGCTAGCTGGAACTTTATCTTGTGGGGACTGTCGATCTGTCTAATCATCAGTGTGGAAAAATTAGGACTTCGACAAATATTTAACAAAATCCCGGTGCTTGGGCATCTCTATATGATATTTCTGATCCCGCTGTCCTGGCTTTTATTTGCCGTTACAGACTTAGGGCAGATCAAGATCTATCTGATGCGCCTGTTTCCCATCCTGGGGCAGACTGCGGGCGCTGTGTACAGTCAGGACTTTTTCATCTATGGAAAAGCCTGTTTTTGGCCTCTTTTGGCCGCGCTTTTGTGCTGTACAGGGCTTCCTAGAAAGCTGTATGAGGCGAAAAAGTACAGCTTTTTGATGACATTTGGATTGGTGATTTTATTTTGGGCATGTGTGTATTGTATGTATTTAGGATTGGATGATCCGTTTTTGTATTATCAGTTTTAAGGGGGAGCGAATAGATGAAACGCAGAAAAAGATATTCTTATCTGGGGATGCTGACCTTGAGCCTGGTACTAGTGGTATCGGCCTGGCTGACAGGATTTGTGCGCTGGAGCGAGGAGGAACATACACAGGAGATTCCCCTGTTTGCCTGGCAGATGGAAGTATCTGCTTCGGTGTCAGAAGAGGCCTTGGTTCCTCTGACAGAACTTCCCCCCAGGGCAGAGAGCGTGTCGGCTCCTTCTCTGTCAGGGCCTTCGCTCTCAGGCCCGTCGCTTTCTGAGACAGAACAGACAGAGGAAGTGACAGAGCCAAAGATCTATGAGGCAGACACCTCCTGGTTTGACGATGCCTTGTTTATCGGGGATTCCCGAACTGTTGGACTTAAGCAATACGGGGACTTAGGAGGAGCGGAAGTGATCGCGGATGCCGGGATGAATGTGTATAAGATCTTCGAGAAAGAATTTGTACTTTCAGACGGAGAGAAGAGACATCTGGAGGAAGTGCTTAGTGAACGTCAGTTTGGTAAGATCTATGTGATGCTTGGGATCAATGAGCTGGGCTATGATTTTGACCGTACGGTGGAGAGATACTCACAGCTTATAGAAAAGATACAACAGATGCAGCCGGATGCACTCGTGTTTTTAGAGGCCAATCTGCATATTACAGCAAAAAAATCAGAGGATTCTCCAATCTTTAACAATGAAAATATCAACCGTTTTAATGAGGCAGTGCGCTCGCTGACAGATGGACAGAGATGTTTTTACCTGGATGTAAATGAATTGTTTGATGATGAAAACGGGGCGCTTTCTACAGATTATACCGTGGATCACGCGCATGTGCTGGGCAAGCACTATGCTTCCTGGGTGGCATGGATTTTGCAACATGCAGTGAGATAAGGGATGTAATTTTTCTGAAATTATGTTATACTTTTCATAGGATGCCACGGATTGCTCCGTATTTCATCGGATATGTTAACCTTTTGACCTGGCATCCTCATACAGGATATGTTGGGAAAGGAGATATGGATATGGTTCGCAAAGCAGAGATTAAGCAGGTGGAAGGACTCCGGGGAGGCAAAGGTGTCCTGGAGATGCATCATATTTTAAAACCGGAGGAGCTGAATGGGCATGGAAGGCTGTATGCACTGGTGAAGATGGAACCTCATAGCAGCATCGGATACCACGAGCATATCGGGGAGACAGAGCCGTATTATGTGATCTCAGGGCACGGGACTTTTATTGACCATGAGAAGAACCGGATTCCGGTGGGGCCGGATGATGTGTGCCTGATCGAGTGCGGGCAAAGTCATGGATTTGAGAATGATTCAGATGAAGAACTGGTGATGATGGCACTGGTCTATAACGAATAGGAGTGATGGAGATGGTGTCAGAGATCAAGGAATTAAAAGAAGCCTATACCCTTTTTTCCCCGCTGACGAATATGCCTTATGTGGAATGTGAGGAAATGACATATAACGACCAGGTGTTTTTGTATGCGAAGAAAGAAGAGGCAGAGGTTGCAAGAGAGGCTTATGAACAAAAAGGGATTAAGGTTACGGTAAAAGAGCTAAAGACGGTGGAGCTTAAGATGCAGACAGCGCCGGACAAGCAGGAGGACAAGAGAATCTATCTGAATCAGGTGCGCCAACATCTGAGTATTCTGCCTATGATTGGGGTCAATGCGCTATGCTATCAGCCGGCTGGCAAAGAAGCGAAGAGTATCGAGATATCCGAAGTGCTGCCGGAAGGGTTTGATAAAAAAATAACAGGTAATCCATTCTATCAGCCCAATCTGCAGTTGACAGGGATGTATCTGATGCAGGAGGCCCGCAGAAAAAAAGAATATGTGGACCGAAAACAGCTACAGGAGATGGATGAGGAATTTTCGTCTAATCTGGTGAAGGGCCGGCTGGTCGTGGCAGTGGTGCCGCCGCAGGGAAAGGAACAAGAGCAGCAGTTAAATCTCAAAGAGTGTAAGCTGCCTTATCTCAAGCATCAAAGCGGAGATAGCTTTTTCCCGGTCTTTACGGATCTGTGGGAATTTCAAAAATATGCCCAGCGAAGAAAAGACCTCCGTCCTATCCAGATCCCCTTCCCGGAGATCAGCAAATTCTGGATCGATGGAGCCAAGGCTTATATGATCAATCCTATGGGATTTTCGCTGCCACTGGCAAAAGAGATGATCCCAAAGATCGTGGAGCGATTTGGAAGCCCCAAAGAAGAATGAAAGAAAAATTGCCGCAGGCCAAAATATCTGGCCTGCGGCAATTCTATGTGTCAGTTTTACTCAAATGGTTCTTCTTTAGCAGAGATGGTGCCTTTGGTGTTGCTGATCGATGCTTTTTTCTCTTCGATATTGGCTAAGTGGACAGAGATCGCGGTGAAAAGCTCTGAGATCTCATCATCCACAGCTTCTCCAGCGACAAATTTTTTGTAGTAATGAGCGCCGATCTTCAGCTCTAATTCACGGATGGATTTCTCATCATTGAGAATCTGTGTCCGAAGCTTGGTGTCTTCTAACATCTCGCCGGTCTTGGATGCGGCGGATTTGGCGATGGCATTGACTTTGTCTAATAGTTCCATGAATTTATCCTCCTTTTTTTGTTTGCTTCTCTGAGAGGTCAAAAAGTCTAAGACCTCCTGTCTGGTTGGCATAACGCGAAGTGCGCCTTTTTTCGTCGTGATGATGGATGCCGCTGCGTTGGCAAATGTCAGCATCTCCGTTAGCTGTGCATCACTTAATTCATTGAGACTGTGGTCCAGAACGTAGTTCAGGACACAGGCACAGAACGTATCCCCCGCGCCGGTGGTCTCGATGGTCTTTTTCTGAAGAAATGGAGCTACTTCTACATATCCTTCATTATAATATGCGCGGCTTCCTTCACTGCCCATGGAGACTAAGATCAGCGGGATCGGAAACTCTTCCCGGATGCGGCGGACTCCTTCGGTGAAGTCTTCTTCACCGGTCAGCCACTGGATCTCATTGTCGGAGATCTTTAAGATATCACATTTGGACAGTCCCCAGCGCACTTGCTCTTTGGCGAGGTCTAAGCTGTCCCACAGAGGCTCTCTTAGATTGGGGTCAAAGCTTACGATGGCGCCATATTCTTTGGCGATCTCCACTGCTTTTTTGGTGGCTTCCCGTACGCCCTCATGAGTCATGGAAAGGGTTCCAAAGTGAAAGAGACGGGTGTCTTTTAACAGGTCTTCGTTCAGTTCGTCTGCACACAGCCGCATATCTGCGCCAGGATTACGGTAGAAGGAAAAATCCCGGTCTCCGTTTGCAAAAGTATGTACCAGCGCCAGAGTCGTATGGACTTCTTCGTCCATCATCAGGTTGTCTGTTCCGATTCCTAATTCTTCCAAGGCATCTTTTAAGGTTTGTCCAAACTGGTCTTTTCCGACTTTTCCAATAAAAGCGGTCTTTTTGCCAAGATTATTTAACATGGACAGCACATTGCAGGGCGCTCCGCCGGGATTGGCTTCAAAAAGTCCGTTGCCTTGCTCACTTAATCCATTTTGCGTAAAATCAATCAACAGTTCACCTAAAGCGATGACATCATATGTTTTCATATAGAAAGTGCCTCCAATATTTAATAGTTCTATTGTACCAAAATATTCGAAAAAAAAAAGGGGTTTTAGAAAACTTTCATATTTTCCTGTTTTATTAAGAAAGAGGGAAGGGGAAACGCGTGTATTATGAATTGAAGTTTATGATTAATTTATTTTTGGGGAGTAAGACTATGGGATATAGAGATAAGGAGGATATCATACGATGAAACAGGTGAACAGACCGAAAAAGCCATTGCTTTTTTATTATGGCATGGCTCTTTTGCTGATGGTATTGCTGAATACGCTGGTGTTTCCTGGTTTTATTAAGAATCAGATCGAGGAAGTGGATTATGGGACTTTTTTAAATATGTTAGAGGAAAAAGAGGTTTCACTGGCGCAGATGGAAAAGGACTATATATATTTTGCAGACCGGCAGGAAGAGCCGCATTTTTATTCTACTGTGGCTTTTAATGATCCGGAGCTGGTGGAGCGGCTTAGGGAGTCCGGCTGTCAGTTTGGAAAAGTGAGAGAGGCGGAGCCTACGATTTTTAGTTCAATTTTCTCGATTGTGGTGCAGGTGGCGATCTTTGTGCTGATCGGGCAGTTGTTGTCTCGGATGCTGATGAAGCGCATGGGCGGCGGGCTTGGCAATGCGATGCAGTTTGGCAAGAGTAATGCGAAGATCTATGTGGCCAGTGAGACCGGGATGAAGTTCGCGGATGTGGCCGGAGAGGACGAGGCAAAGGAGCAGCTTAAGGAGATTGTGGACTTTCTGCATAATCCGGGAAAATATCAGGAGATCGGAGCGATGATGCCCAAAGGTGCGCTGCTTGTGGGACCTCCCGGAACCGGAAAGACCCTGCTTGCCAAGGCGGTGGCCGGAGAAGCAGAAGTGCCGTTTTTCTCCATCTCTGGTTCAGAGTTTGTGGAGATGTTTGTGGGCATGGGGGCTGCTAAAGTCAGAGACTTGTTCAAACAAGCAAACGAGAAAGCGCCTTGTATTGTCTTTATTGATGAGATCGATACGATTGGTAAAAAACGTGATAGTGGCGGAGTCGGCGGCAATGATGAGAGGGAGCAGACGCTGAATCAGCTGCTGACAGAGATGGACGGCTTTGACGGCTCCAAAGGAGTCGTGATCTTAGCAGCGACAAACCGTCCGGAGACTTTAGACCCGGCTCTGCTTCGTCCAGGACGTTTTGACCGCCGGATTCCGGTCGAGTTGCCGGATCTGAAGGGAAGAGAAGAGATCCTGAAAGTACATGCCAAAAAGATAAAGCTTGGGGATGACATTGATTTTCAGGCGGTAGCAAGAGCAGCTGCCGGGACATCGGGGGCAGAGCTTGCCAATATGATCAATGAGGCGGCGCTTCGGGCAGTGCGCTTTGGCAGAGCATATGTGACACAGTCTGATCTGGAAGAGAGCATCGAGGTCGTGATCGCGGGCTATCAAAAGAAAAACGCCATTTTATCCGATAAGGAAAAATTGATTGTCTCTTATCATGAGATTGGACATGCATTGGTGGCGGCTCTGCAGATGAACTCAGCGCCAGTGACCAAGATTACGATTATTCCGAGGACTTCGGGCGCTCTGGGGTATACGATGCAGGTGGAGGAGAGAGACCAGTGCCTTCTTAGCAAGGAAGAGCTGGAAAATAAGATCGCCACGTATGCCGGAGGTCGGGCAGCGGAAGACCTGATCTTTGGCTCCATCACAACGGGCGCCTCGAATGATATCGAGCAGATGACCAAGTTAGCCCGCGCGATGATTACGCGCTACGGGATGAGTGAAGAATTTGGCATGATGGCGTTAGAGACGGTAAATGGTCAGTATCTGGGGGGTGACACGTCTCTGGCCTGTGCAGCAGAGACAGCAGCCCTTGTGGATGAAAAAGTCAACACCTTGTTAAAAATGCAGTACGAAAAGGCGAAGGAGCTTTTAGAGGACAAAAAAGAAAAGTTGCATGAACTGGCAAAATACCTGTATGAGAAGGAGACGATTACAGGAGACGAGTTTATGAAGATCCTGGAAAAAACAGAATAAGAGACAGCGATGGTCTATTTTCCCGTTTGCGGTCATATGCATAGAAGAACACCTGTGGAAAAGGATGCTGGGATTGTCTATGTATTGCAGCCAATGTGGAAAAGAAATAAAGTCAGAACTGGTATCAGCCGAAGCGCTGACTAAAGAGAAAAAAAGGCAAAGAGCGCACTACAGAGGGCGCCGGCTTGGCAATCTCTTCGTCAGCGTGATTGCGCTTATTATACTTTTTACCACCAACCGGGAGGTGCCGAAAGCGTCGGTATTTGTGGCGCATCAGGCGGATACGTCCTATCTAGCAGTGCAAAATCAGACCGAGACGGTGATTCTAAGCACAAAAGGGGAATGGTGTGCCATCGATACGCCCTCTAAGCTTTTATATAGTGCTGACCATAAACAGATGGCGTATATCGACCAGGACGGGGAATTGTATGCTCTAAGAGATGTTACGCCAGTCTATCTTGATGAGGATGTCTTGCAGGCAAGGATGTCCTTCTATGGCGATACTTTAGGATATATCAAGAGGAATCAGGAGCAGAGGCAGGAGCTGTGTATCTGTCTTCTGTCCACGCAGAAGACCGACTGTCTTCCTATAGAAAACAGCGATGCTTTTGTCCTCTCTCCGAACGGCAAGACAGCGGCCTGTCTGGAAGAAGACGGCACCTTGTCTGTTTGGCAGTACGGCAAAAAAGAGCAAAAGATCGCAAATGGTGTCTCTTCGGTGCTCTCAGTGGCAGACAGCGGGACGCCTTTGTTCTATGTCAGAGAACAGAATGAGTTGTGCGCCCATACTTTTTTCGGAGAACAGACGCTCTGTACACTGTCCGGAGACTATTGTTATCACTATCTTTTAAATGAGACACAGACGGAGCTTCTGTGCACCAATGACAACAATACATATTATTATGCAGCACCTATGAGTGAAGCCCTACGTCTGACCGGAGTAAAAGGGATGCTTTTTTTCTCTGCACCCACCAATGACATCACCTATCCTCTGGATCAAAACGGTATGGTCTTAGGCAGGAGATCACTGAAAAACCGGACATTTGTCACATATGATGAAAAAAATCAGACGTATAAGATCTATCAGATGGATTTTGACGGCCAACAAGCCGAACTTCTCTTAAAAACCTCTGCCCTCTGATGGCCAATTTCCGCAAATCCGGGTTGTCCTTCTAAAAGAAGTGTGCTAGAATAGACACGGTTAAATTGGAAAGCAGAGTGAAGAAAGGATAAATGGGTGCATTTATGAAAAGAGAAGACATTCACAAGGTACTGATTATCGGTTCTGGTCCCATCATCATCGGACAGGCGTGTGAGTTCGATTATTCCGGCACACAGGCGTGCAAGGCGCTTAAAAGCTTAGGCTATGAGATCGTGTTGGTAAATTCCAATCCTGCGACGATTATGACAGACCCGGATACCGCGGATATTACGTATATTGAACCATTAAATGTGGAGAGGTTAGAGCAGATCATCGAAAAAGAGCGTCCGGATGCACTGCTGCCCAACCTGGGCGGGCAATCTGGCCTGAACTTATGTTCGGAGCTTCAGTCTGCGGGTGTGCTGGACAAATACGGCGTAAAGGTAATCGGAGTACAGGTGGATGCCATCGAGCGCGGCGAGGACCGCATTGAATTTAAAAACACCATGAATTCCTTGGGCGTCGGGATGGCAAGAAGCGATGTGGCGTATTCGGTAGAGGAAGCGCTCAAGATTGCGGACGGCCTGGGCTACCCGGTGGTACTGCGTCCCGCTTATACGATGGGCGGTGCGGGCGGCGGACTGGTATATAATAAGGAAGAATTAAAGACGGTCTGCGCGAGAGGCTTACAGGCGAGCTTAGTGGGACAGGTGCTGGTGGAAGAATCCATCTTAGGCTGGGAAGAGTTAGAGCTGGAGGTGGTGCGGGATGCCAAGGGCAATATGATCACCGTCTGCTTTATTGAAAATATAGATCCCGTAGGTGTGCATACGGGAGATTCCTTTTGCTCCGCACCGATGCTGACCATCTCAGAAGAGGTGCAGAAAAAGCTTCAGGAGCAGGCATATAAGATTGTAGATGCGATACAGGTCATCGGAGGCACCAACGTGCAGTTTGCCCATGATCCAGTCTCCGGGCGTATCGTCGTAATTGAGATTAACCCAAGAACGTCCCGTTCTTCTGCATTGGCGAGCAAGGCGACGGGTTTCCCGATCGCTTTAGTATCGGCGATGCTGGCAAGCGGACTGACTTTGGACGAGATTCCCTGTGGGAAATACGGCACCCTGGATAAGTATGTACCAGATGGTGAATATGTGGTGATTAAATTTGCCAGATGGGCGTTTGAGAAATTCAAAGGCGTGGAGGACAAGTTAGGGACGCAGATGCGTGCGGTAGGCGAGGTGATGAGCATTGGCAAGACCTACAAAGAGGCTTTCCAAAAATCTATCCGTTCTCTGGAAAAAGGCCGCTATGGTTTAGGACATGTGGCAGATTTTGATCAAAAGAGCAAAAAAGAACTTTTGATCATGCTGATGACTCCTTGCAGCGAACGGCATTTTATCATGTATGAAGCGCTTCGCAAGGGAGCGACGGTGGAGGAGATCTACCAGATCACCAAGGTAAAGGCTTATTTTATCGAGCAGATGAAAGAGTTAGTGGAAGAAGAGGAAGCTTTGGTGGCAGCCTATGCAGGGCGTGTGCCAGAAGCAGAAGATCTGCGTAGGGCAAAACTGGACGGCTTCTCAGATAAATATTTAAGTGAGATCCTCGGCGTCTCTGAAGAGGCGATCCGTAAAGAGCGCGTGGCACATGGGATTGTAGAGGCGTGGGAAGGCGTGCATGTCAGCGGCACCAAGGACAGTGCGTATTATTATTCCAGCTATCATATCAAGGACGAGAGTACGGTGAAGACGGACAGGCCCAAGGTGATGATCTTAGGCGGCGGACCTAATCGAATCGGACAGGGTATCGAGTTTGATTACTGCTGTGTCCATGCAGCAAAGGCACTGCGGAAACTGGGATTCTCCACGATTATTGTCAACTGCAACCCGGAGACTGTCTCGACAGACTATGATACTTCGGATAAATTGTATTTTGAGCCGCTGACTTTGGAAGATGTGCTGGCGATCTATGAGAAGGAGAAGCCAGTAGGCGTGATTGCACAGTTTGGCGGACAGACTCCTCTGAATCTGGCGGCTGATCTGAAAAAATATGGTGTCAATATCTTAGGTACGACGCCAGAGACGATTGATCTGGCAGAAGACCGTGACTTGTTCCGGGAGATGATGGCAAAACTTGAGATCCCGATGCCGGAAGCAGGGATGGCAGTCAATACCGAGGAAGCATTGGAGACTGCACACCGCATCGGCTATCCGGTGATGGTGCGTCCATCTTATGTCCTGGGAGGACGTGGGATGGAAGTGGTCTATGATGATGAGGCGCTGACATTCTATATGAAGCAGGCAGTTGGTGTGACACCGGATCGTCCGATCCTGATCGACCGGTTCTTACACCATGCAACCGAGTGCGAGGCAGACGCGATCAGCGATGGAGAACATGTGTTTGTTCCGTCGGTGATGGAGCATATCGAGCTTGCAGGAATCCATTCGGGAGATTCGGCTTGTATTATTCCGCCCAGAGGCTTGACAGAGGAACAGGTACAGACGATTAAAGATTATACACGTAAGATCGCCAGTGAGATGCATGTGGTAGGTCTTATGAATATGCAGTATGCGATTGAGGATGGCAAGGTCTTTGTGATCGAGGCCAATCCGCGGGCATCAAGGACGGTGCCGTTAGTGTCGAAGGTGTGCGGGATCAATATGGTGCAGATCGCAACGGATATTATTACGATGCCTTTTACCGGGCATAAGAGTCCAGTGCCAGAGCTGAAAGAGAAGAGATTTGCGCACTATGGTGTAAAAGAGGCGGTATTCCCGTTCAACATGTTCCCGGAGGTAGACCCGATCTTGGGACCGGAGATGCGTTCCACGGGAGAGGTGTTAGGGTTGTCGGCTGATTTTGGAGATGCGTTCTACAAGGCAGAAGAGGCGACAAAGAGCCAGATTCCGACCGAAGGGTGCGTGCTGATCTCTGTGAATGACAGGGATAAAGCGGAGCTTGTGGAAGTGGCGAAGGGCTTTGACGAGTGCGGATTTTCCATCATGGCGACGGGAAGGACCTGCGATATGATCGTGGAAGCGGGGATACCGGCGCAGAAGGTGTGGAAGATTAATGAGGGAAGGCCCAATATTTTGGATAAGATCACGAATGGTAAGATTCAGCTGATTGTCAATACGCCGATTGGGAAAAAGGGAGCGGTGGATGACAGTTATATCCGGAAAGCGGCAGTGAAGAATAAGATTCCGTATATGACGACGATGGCGGCGGCAAAGGCGACGGTGGAGGGGATACGGTCCTCGAAACGAGATGGGAAGTTGCCAGTGAAATCGCTGCAGGAGTTTCATGCGGAGATAACGGATCGGTAGGGACGGCGCTTCCGCAGAACGCACTCCCTGGTGGGATATGTGTGAGTCATGGCAGAGGATAGCTGTGTCCCAGGGCTTTTGGACTCGACAAATGTCTGCATAGAATGTATCGGACAGTCTGCACAGTTTGTATGCTCCAACCGGACACATGGTGTCCGTCTGGCTCATACAAACTGCACAGCCAGTCCGCTCCAATCTACACAGCACTATTTGTGCGAGTCCAAAAGCCCTGGGACACAGCTATCCCTTTCTGCCGTGACCCACACATATCCCACCAGGGAGTGCGTCCTGCGGCAGCGCCTGAGAGCGTAGGACGAAAGAGGTTAATGCATGTTTATTTTCTATAAATATTAATGGATAAGGTGGAGACTGGGGTATAGGGGGAAGTGACTTATCACCTTATTGTTGCGATGTTATGGAAGGAGTGGTTGTATGAGTATTGTATTTTATGAGAAGACGAAGATTTTTCATCTGTATAATGAGGATATCAGTTATTTAATGATGATTTTGCCCAATGGGCATATGGGGCAGTTGTATTGTGGGGCTAGGGTGCATGAGAAGGAGGATTATTCTTATCTTTTGGAGCGGATGCACAGGCCGATGACAGCTTGTGTGTTTGATGAGGATGATACGTTTTCGCTGGAGCATACCCGGCAGGAGTATGGGGTGTATGGGACGACGGATTTTCGGCATCCAGCGGTGGAGATCTTGCAGGGAAATGGCAGCAGGATTGTGGATTTTGTATATGAGGGGCATCGGGTTATGGCTGGGAAGCCGGTGCTGGAGGGGCTTCCGGCTACGTATGTAGAAGAGGAGAATGAGGCAAAGACGTTGGTTGTGTCGCTTAGAGACCCGGTGACGAGGGTGCTTTTGGAGCTTTTCTATACGATATTTGAAAGGGGAGGCATCTTGGCAAGGAGTGCCAGGTTTGTAAATGACGGGAAGGAAAGTGTGCAGCTGACCAGGGCTATGAGTCTGTGTCTGGATCTGCCAGATGCGGAGTATGAGTGGCTGCAGTTTTCGGGATGCTGGGCGAGGGAGCGGCATCTGAAGGTGCGGAAGCTGGAGCAGGGGATCCTGGCAGTGGATAGTCTCAGGGGAAATTCTTCCCATGAGCATAATCCTTTTGTGGTGTTAAAGCGGCCTACGGCGGATGAGAGACAGGGGGAAGTGCTGGGCTTTAGTTTGATCTATAGTGGAAATTTTCTGGCACAGGTACAGGTGGATGCCCATGATATGACAAGGGTGCTTTTGGGGATTCATCCTTTTGGATTTTCCTGGAAACTGGAGCCGGGAGAAGCATTTGTGACACCGGAGGCAGTGATGGTGTATTCTAAAAACGGCCTTGGCGGGATGAGCCGTGTGTTCCACAAACTGTATCAGAAGCGTCTGGCAAGAGGATATTGGAGAGACCGGGTGCGTCCTGTCTTAAATAATAACTGGGAAGCGACGTATTTTGATTTTACGGAAGAGCGTCTGGTAGAGATCGCTAAGAAGGCGAAGGAGTGCGGCGTAGAGTTATTTGTGCTGGATGACGGCTGGTTTGGAGAGCGAAGCAGTGATGAAGCTGGACTTGGAGATTGGGTGGCTAATACAACGAGGCTTCCCGAAGGGATCACCGGGCTGGCAGAGAAGATTGAGGCACTGGGGATGCAGTTTGGCCTATGGTTTGAGCCGGAGATGGTGAATCGGGATTCTAAGCTGTATCGAGAGCATCCCGACTGGATCTTAGAGACGCCTAAGCGGCATGCTTCGCTTGGACGTCATCAACATGTGCTGGATTTTTCCCGTAGGGAAGTGGTAAATGGCATCTATGAGATGATGGCCAAGATCTTGAGGGAAGCTAAGGTTTCCTATATCAAATGGGACATGAACCGGAGTATTACCGAGTGCTATTCCAAAGCCTATCCGGCAGATCGGCAGGGAGAGATCTTCCACCGGTATATTTTGGGCGTGTATGATCTGTATGAGAGACTGACCAGAGAGTTTCCCAAAGTGCTGTTTGAGTCCTGTGCAAGCGGAGGAGGACGGTTTGATCCGGGCCTTTTGTACTATGCGCCACAGGGTTGGGCAAGTGATGATTCCGATGCCATAGAGCGGCTGAAGATTCAGTATGGAACTTCTTTTTGCTATCCCATCAGCAGCATCGGAAGCCATGTGTCGGTAGTGCCAAATCACCAGGTGTTCAGAAATACACCGCTGCATACCAGAGCGAATGTGGCCTATTTTGGAACCTTTGGATATGAGCTGGATCTGAACAAACTGACAGAAGAAGAGTTAGAACAAGTAAAACAGCAGATTGCTTTTATGAAAGAATATCGGCAGCTAATCCAATTTGGAGATTTTTATCGGCTGAGCAGTCCTTTTG
>CAJUGG010000057.1 GCA_910585995.1 uncultured Lachnospiraceae bacterium | reverse complement strand
TACTACATTTTCCATGCTTCGCACCCTTTCCTGTAGAACAATTTATCACTACGGGTAGGATGTTATGATGTCTTGTTCTTTTCCTTCTCTGCATCTTTGATTCTGTAATAATCTTCCATATCCAGACTCAATTCAGGTTTTAATTTTCGGTTGCTCAAGAGACACACAGTTTCAACATGCACTGTCCAAGGAAACAGATCGCACCCCGTCACTTTCCTAATCTCATACCCATGTTCACACAGATACTTCAAGTCCCGCGCGAGGGTTGCGCTGTCGCAGCTGACGTAGACGATGCGCGAGGGCTGCATGTGGATCATGGTCTCAAGCGCTGGCAGGTCGCAGCCTTTTCGGGGCGGGTCCACGACGATCACATCGGCGCGGATGCCTTCGGTCTGGTATTTTTGGGGGAGGATTTCTTCGGCTTTGCCGGTGTAGAAGGTGACATTTGTGATCTGATTGCGCTCGGCATTTTTTTTGGCGTCTTCGATGGCTTGCGGGATGATCTCCACGCCGTAGACTTTTGCTGCTTTTTGTGCCAGGAACAGGGAGATCGTGCCGATGCCGCAGTAGAGATCCCATACAGTCTCTGTGCCTGTTAGACCCGCGTATTCTAAGGCGGTCTGATAGAGCCGCTCAGTCTGGATGGGATTGACTTGGTAAAAGGACAGCGGTGAGATCTGATAGCTGATCTTACCGATCTGGTCTGTGATATACCCCTGACCCCAGACGGGCAGGATCTCTGTGCCCATGATGACGTTGGTATGCTCGATATTGACGCTTATGGTGATGCTCGTCATCCCTGGAACCGCTGCGAGGGCAGAGGTCAGTTCTTCGATTGCTTTTAGTCTGCGCCCGTTCAGGATCAGGCAGACCATCAGTTCTTTTGTGTAAAATCCTTTTCGGATCAGTACGTGGCGCACCAGACCGCGCCTGGTGACTTCATCGTAGGCGGGGATCTGGTATTTTTGCATATGGGACTGGATGATCTCCAGAATTGTTTTATTTTCCTTAACTCCTAGTTGGCAGTCGGTGCAGGGGATGATGGTATGGCTTCTGGCAGCATAGAATCCTGTCACCAGATTGCCTTCCCGGTCGGTGCCAAAGGGAAATTGTGCTTTGTTACGGTAGCGCCAGGGATCTTTCATTCCCAGGACTTCGGGTGCTTCGATCTCGGAAAAACCGCCGATGTGAATGAGATTATTTTGTATCTTTTTGGATTTGTAGGCAAGCTGTGCTTCGTAGGAGAGGGCTTGCAGCTGGCAGCCGCCGCATTGGCGGGCATGGGGACAGACGGGTTCACAGCGCACCTTGGAAGGCTCTGTCACCCTTATAAGCCTGGCATAGCCATATTGTTTTTTCAGCTTCATCACTTTGGCTTCGATGGTGTCTCCTACCACAGCGTCTTTGACAAAAAAGGTAAAACCATCTAATTTTCCGATGCCTTCTCCGTTTACCCCCATATCTTCGATCTTTAATTGAATCGTATCATTTTTTTTCATGTTATTTTCCTGTCCGCCGTATATTGGACTCAAAGAGGCGATTGTATCCGAGCCATCCCTGGTTCTCTCCGCCTGCGCGCAGCGCTTCGATCATAGTCTGCATATGGGCATCGGTATTGTCTGCAAAATTCAGTGCCACTGCTTCTAAAAGTGCCGGTTTTTTCGGGGAGCCATATTCTAATTCTCCATGGTGGGATAGGATACAGTGTTTTAATTCATTGCCCAATTTCTCTGGAAAATCCGGAATCTGCCGGATCTTTTCGCCGACCATCTCCGCGCCGATCATGATGTGTCCTAACAGTTGGCCGGCGTCGGTATAGTCATTTTCCGGAAATGGCGACAGTTCTTCTACTTTTCCAATGTCGTGGCACATGGCGGCTGTAAAGAGCAGATCCACATTCAGCATGGGATAGGCCTGCACATAGTATTCACACATCTTAGTTACGCTTAAGGTGTGCTCTAACAGTCCTCCCACAAATCCATGGTGCACGCTTTTGGCAGCGCTGCTGAATGTGAAAGCTTTCACAAACTTTTTATCTTCCACAAAGATCATCTGAAGCAGCCGGGACAGATGGGGATTGGTGATCTTTCCGATATAACCAAGCAGTTCCCGGTACATCTCTTTGATGTCTTTTTGGCTGACGGGAAGATAGTCTGCCGGTGTATATTCTCCTTCTTGTGCTCTCCTGGCTCTCTTAATATTTAACTGCAGCTGTCCCTGAAAACTGGTCACGTCTGCCACAATCGCCACATAGTCCAGGCTTTCAAAAGTCTCGATCCCATAGGAATTGGGATCCCAGATCTTGGCATCTACTGTCCCTGTCTTATCCTGCAGAATCAAATTTTCATATGCTTTTCCCGCCTTGGTCATGGCCGTCTGACGAGATTTGCACAGGTAGATACAGGAAACGCGTTCGCCCTCCCTTAATGTCTCAAGATATCTCATACGCTTTTTTCTCCCTATTCTAATATTTTCAACTCTACAGACAGTTCCAGCTCCTGATAAGCGGTCTTATCCAGACGCTGACAGATCACCTGTATATTCTGTCCGTTGGAACACTTCAATAAAATCGCGGATACATCCTTTAGATTGGTCACTGGCTGGCCGCTGATGGATGTGATGATGTCACCCGGCTGGATGCCCGCTTCGATGGCCGGAGAATCCATGGCCACTTCGGATACATAGACTCCTATGGGGATCTGTTCGGCTTCGGAGATAGAGGTCGTCACATCTGCTCCCACAATACCCATATATACAATATCCTGGTTATTGGACAAATGTTCAATAATGCTCTTCATATCGGAGATTCCATACGCCTGGATGGTATTATTCTGTCCATTCACCCGATAGTGATCCTGCAAAAGTCCCACGATCTGTCCATTCCAGTTCACCAGCACGCCGCTGCCGGCGTCGGCTTTTGCCATATCTGTAGTAAGCACACTGCAACTGCCATCGTAGATGGCTGCCATCTGTGACACCGAAGTCAGGTTGCCAAACAGCAGTGAATTGTAACTTCCGGCCGGGCTACCCAGAGCCAGTACAGGTTCTCCGCTTCGCAGCGTCTTAGAAGAACCAAGGTCTGCATACAAAATCACCCCGCGGGTGCTCTCTGCCACCTCGCTTAGATTGACGCCAATCACTGCATAGCCCGTATTTTTATCATATTTTTTCAGAACTGCCGATGCGGTTGTATGGTCAAAAAAACTCACCTGAAGGCTCTCCCCATGCTCCACCTTTCCGTAGTCTGCCAGAATCAAAAGCTCCAATCCATTGTCTCCGATCAGCACCCCACAGACGGAACTCTGGCTAATATACGTCTCATCAAACCAATCCGTATCCACTGTCACAGCCGAGACATTGACCAAGCTTTTCTCCACCTGATTGCCAATCTGCATCAGTTGCTGATACATCTTCTTATAGTCTTCTAACTCCATACTGATCGTCTCTGTAATATAGACCGGCACATCCTCTTCAGAATCTGTCTCCTCAGCAACTTCTTCTTCCTTAGGTATGGTGATCGGAAGCACTTCTGGTTCTGGTTTCTCATACAGCTTCGGCAGAAAAACGGCCAGGACACCAAGAGCAGTCAGCGCAAAGAGTACCCCAGACCCGATCGTCCAGGCAATCCTGCGCACCACTTTGTTTTGATAAAATCGCTTTTGCTTAATGGTCTCTTGAATAAATGAAAAATCGGAACCCTTTTTTTCTTTTTCTTCTACCATAACAGCCTCCAAGGCAGGAAATATTTGTCACGTCTGTTACCACAAATATTATACTATTTTTTCTCAAAGGTGTCTACTATCGGCAAAAAAGTTCTGCTTTTCAATCGCTGACAAATAGGGTAAAATAGATACTGCACAGGAGGATCTTATGGAAGAAAAAACATTAAAGAAATTAGAATTTGATAAAATTATTCATATATTGACCAGTCACGCGGCCTCTGCAGGTGCCAAAGAACTCTGCAGACAGCTAACCCCCATGGATTCGTTAGCTCCCATCGAGCAGGCACAGCGGGAGACCGCGGATGCTCTCTTGCGGATCTACCGAAAGGGCAGTCTCTCGTTTGGCGGCATCCGGGATATCCGGGACTCTGTAAAGCGCTTGGAGATCGGCGGCGTCTTAGGGATGGGAGAACTGCTTCAGATCATGTCTCTGTTAGAGACCGCCAAAAAAGTAAAACACTATGGAGAGCGGCAGGCAGACGAGGAGGATATCAAAAGGGATTCTCTGGATGAGTCTTTTGAACTGCTTGAACCCCTGCCTGCCCTAGCAGGGGAGATCCGCCGCTGTATCCTGTCAGAAGAAGAGATGGCAGACGATGCAAGCGCTGCCCTCTCCCAGATTCGGCGCTCCATGCGGCAGATGAATGACAAAGTCCACAACACCTTAAACGCCATGGTCAACGGCTCTGTTCGTACCTACCTGCAGGATGCGGTGATCACCATGCGGGACGGACGGTACTGTCTCCCGGTCAAAGCAGAGCACAGAAGCCAGGTGCCCGGTATGATTCACGACCAAAGTTCCACCGGCTCCACACTGTTTATCGAGCCTTTGGCCGTGGTCAAATTGAACAACGATTTTAAAGAACTTTTATTAAAAGAACAACAGGAGATCGAAAAGATCCTGGCGACTTTAAGCGAGCAGGCGGCTGGATATCTGGAACTTTTGTCCGATAATTATCAATTGTTAGTCAACCTGGACTTTATCTTTGCCAAAGCCATGCTCGCCAAAGAGATGAAGGCCACCAGGCCCCGTTTTAATACTGATGGACATCTGCACATCAAAGATGGCCGCCACCCGCTGTTAGATCCGGACAAAGTTGTCCCTGTCAATATCTGGCTAGGCAAAGACTTTGATCTGTTGATTGTCACAGGACCCAACACCGGCGGCAAGACCGTATCTCTAAAGACGGTGGGGCTTTTCACGCTGATGGGACAGGCGGGACTTCATATTCCGGCTTTTGACGGCTCACAGCTTACGGTCTTTGACCAGGTATTTGCCGATATTGGTGACGAGCAAAGCATCGAGCAGAGTCTTAGTACCTTTTCTTCACATATGAGCAATATTGTCTCCATCTTAGAAAAGGCCACGTTGAACTCTCTTGTTCTTTTCGATGAACTAGGAGCTGGTACAGATCCAACAGAGGGTGCAGCTTTGGCGATCTCCATCTTGGACCACCTGCACCGTCAGGGCATCCGCACCATGGCAACCACCCATTACAGCGAGCTGAAGATCTATGCACTCTCTACAGACGGCGTGGAAAATGCCTGCTGTGAATTTGATGTGGAATCCCTGCGGCCCACCTATCGCCTGTTAATCGGTATCCCTGGCAAGAGCAATGCGTTCGCCATCTCTTTAAGGCTAGGCCTTCCGGAATTTCTGATCGAAGAAGCCAGAAAACAGATCAGCGCCCAGGATGAAAATTTTGAAGATGTGATCGCAGAATTAGAGAATAGCCGTGTGACATTGGAAAAAGAACAGGCAGAGATCGCGCAGTACAAAGAAGAGATCCGTTCTCTTAGAAATGCCCTTCAGAAAAAACAGGACCGCATAGAAGAACGCAAAGAAAAGATCCTTAGAGAAGCCAATGAAAAAGCCAATGCTATTCTTAGAGAGGCCAAAGAATATGCAGATGAGACTATGAAAAATTTCCATAAATTCGGCAAGGCAGGCATCTCCGCCAAGGAGATGGAAGCCGAGCGTACTCGCCTGCGGGAAAAGATCCAGTCCACACAGACTAGCATGCAGCCCTCTGCACCCAAGCCAAAGAAAAAGGTCAAAGCCGCTTCTCTGCATATCGGAGACCGGGTAAGGGTCTTAAGCCTGAACTTAGAGGGGACGGTCAGTACACTCCCTAATCCCAAAGGAGAACTGTTTGTCCAGATGGGTATCCTGCGTTCTCAGGTCCGTGTGGATGATCTGGAATATATTGGCGAAGCAGAACAACCAGCCTATCAAAAAAATACTTCTGGCAGTGGAAAGATCAAGATGTCCAAGTCCTCTTATGTAGGCACTGAGATCAATCTAATCGGAAAGACTGTAGACGAAGCCATGGCAGAGCTGGACAAATATCTGGATGATGCTTATATCGCTCATGTTCCCAGTGTGCGTATCGTCCACGGAAAAGGCACCGGCGCCCTTAGAAACGCCGTACAACAGCACCTGAAGCGCTGTAAATATGTAAAAACCTACCGACTTGGGACATTGGGAGAAGGGGATGCCGGTGTCACGATTGCGGAATTTAAATAGACAAAGGAGACTAGAACTGTATGGCATCAAAGCAGAAAATACTGATTGTCGACGATGATGCTAATATCGCCGAACTGATATCCCTTTATCTGACCAAAGAATTTTATGAGGTGCGGATCGTAGAGGACGGAGAGCAGGCCTTGCAGGTCTTTGACAGCTTTCAGCCTAATCTGATCCTTTTAGATCTGATGCTCCCCGGCATCGACGGCTATCAAGTCTGCCGGGAGATACGGACACGCTCTAATGTCCCCATTATCATGCTCTCTGCCAAAGGAGAAATCTTTGACAAAGTGCTGGGCTTAGAACTTGGTGCAGATGACTATATGATCAAACCATTTGATTCCAAAGAACTAGTGGCAAGAGTCAAGGCCGTACTGCGCCGTTTTCAGCCGGCAAGGACAGATACCGCTCCCGCTGCCCGCCTGGTGCAGTACCCGGATCTGATCATCAACCAGACCAACTATTCGGTAGTCTACAAAGGCAATACGGTGGATATGCCTCCCAAGGAATTAGAGCTTCTGTATTTCCTGGCCTCCTCCCCCAATCAGGTCTTTACCAGAGAACAACTCTTAGATCATATCTGGGGATATGAGTACATTGGTGACACCCGTACTGTCGATGTACATATCAAACGACTACGGGAAAAGATCAAAGACCACGCTTCCTGGCGTTTGGCCACCGTCTGGGGTATCGGCTACAAATTCGAGGTGAAATGATGCGTCTCTCCCTGAACGTCAAGTTTCTTTTTCTCTATCTGCTCTTTGCCCTGAGCAGCTTTTTGTGCATCTCCACTGTCACCTCCCAGATGATGATGAAAAATGCCATCACAGAAAAAGCAACCGCTTTTTACCAGGAGGGACTCTATCTGTCCGAGCAGTATGTGGGAAACTATTTTGAAAAGCCCCAAAACCGCAAGACACTCTCCACGGTCCATTCCCAGTTAGCTTCCTTAGATGTTTATCTAGACGCCAGCATCTGGTTGATCAGCAAAGACGGTGAACTGATCTTAAGTTCGGACTCCATTACTCTTTTAGAAGAACCCGAAGAGATCCCGGATTTTAAGACGGTATTGCCCGGCGGCAAATATTATATGATCGGAAATTTTTTCAACATGTTTAACGAGCAGACCCTAAGTGTCCTGATCCCTGTCTCCCACAACTATCATGTGCGAGGCTATATCGCCATCCACACTCCCATGTCTGTGATCGTACAGGAAAAAGAAGGCTATCTGTTCTCCTTTTATATCACGATGATTCTTTTGATGCTTTTAGGTCTCTGTTTTTCTGCCGCCAACTGGCTGGTAACCTGCCATCCGCTGAACAAGCTCAGGAAAGGCGCCGGAGAATATGCCCTTGGCAACTATCATACTCCCATTGGAATGGAGCAGGATGACGAGCTTGGATTTCTCGGTGATACCATGGATTTTATGGCAGAATCTTTGAAAGACCACGACGAAGACCAGCGAAAACTGATCTCCAATATCTCCCATGATTTCCGCTCGCCGCTCACCTCTATCAAAGGATATATCGAGGCTATGCTAGACGGCACAATCCCTTATGAGATACAGGAGAAATATCTCAACATCGTCCTTCGGGAGACAGAGCGTCTGACCAAACTGACCAGCGGACTCTTGACTCTCCACTCCATGGACCCCAAACAGAACCGGCTGTGCAAGACCAAATTTGACATCAATGCAGTGATTAAAAATACTGCTGCCACCTTTGAAGGCACCTGTACTTCCAGACGCATCTCCATCGACCTTTTATTTTCCGACTGGGAATCCCTTGTCTATGCTGATATGGGAAAGATTCAGCAAGTCCTCTACAACCTGATCGACAATGCGATCAAATTCAGCCAGCCCGACTCCGTGATCACCATCGAGACCACGGTAAAATACGAAAAAATATTTGTCTCTGTGCGGGACACGGGCATTGGCATCCCCAAAGAGAGCCTGAAAAAGATCTGGGAGCGATTTTACAAGACGGATACCTCCAGAGGAAAAGACAAAAAAGGAACAGGACTTGGACTGGCCATCGTCAAAGAAGTAATACAGCTCCATAACGAAAATATCAACGTAGTCAGCACCGAAGGAGTAGGCACAGAATTTATCTTCTCCTTACAGCGGGCAGAAGAAAATCCAGACGAAGCTGCCAACTCCGACAGCAAACAATAACAACCATATTTTACAAGATCATAAAAGCTTCCGGCTTTTGACAAATGTTCAAAAACCGGAAGCTTTTTGCCATGCAAACATACGTTCTTATGAAACGCGGTTATAGTTAATCAGACAACCTTTTAGGATAATCTCCCTTTCCTCTTTTGTCATCTCTCCCAATCTCAGCGAAAACTCCTGCAACGTATCTTTTACCACATACGCTTTTACTTCGGAAGCCCCTTCTCTCACAGCTTCTATGATATCCGGCACAAACAGATAGTCCCCGTTGGTAAATGGAAGCTCGCCTTCCTCGATCAAAAATGGCAGCATACCCCAGTTGATCAGATTTGAGCGATACCGTTTTGTAGCGTAACTGTGAGCAATATTTGCCCAGCCTCCCAACACTTTCTGGCAAGAAGCCGCCTGTTCTCTGGCCGAACCATCTCCTGGCTTTACGGCAAAGATCGTACTGCCCACCCCCACGTTGGTCCTGTCCACATCCGGATACAGGGTATGGATCGCTTTAAAGACGGGTTTTAACTCTTTCAGCGCCTCTGCTGGGCAATTTCCTACCTCTATGGCCTTTTGAGCCACCTGAACCGCCTTGGCGCGTCCTACGTACTCCGGATCTTTCCTTGAGAGCGTAAATTCTGCCAGACCCAGCGGATTGGAGCGATACGAAGAAGTCTCCCCAGAAGGGATCAGCTCATCCGTCGTAGTCACCGGATCATGAATCTCGGACACTACCTTCAGGATCAGATAAGGCGGAAGCGCACTCATCGCCGGCCAGTCCTTAATATTCGGCCCAAAGTGAATCTCCACCTCCGGGTCCGCCACGCCCTTGCTGTCAAAGACCCGATTCTCATAGATCTGTTTATCAAAGACATATTTCGGATTCCGATATTCCACATCCAGCTCCGTCGCTGCCGTCAGATATCCCTTATTTGCCGCCGTCGCCGCAATCGAGCGGGCATCCATCAATGCTACCGAAGCAATCTGACCGCTTTGCAGCTTGGAACCCTCCCGGTTGGGGAAATTCCTCGTAGAATGACGAATGCTAAACCCATTATTAGAAGGCGTATCTCCCGCACCAAAACACGGCCCGCAGAAAGCCGTCTTCAATACCGCACCCGTCTGCATCAAGGTAGCCGCAGACCCATTTTTCACCAGTTCCATATAGACAGGCATAGAAGCCGGATAAACACTTAACGTAAATTCATCTGCTCCGATGCTTCTTCCTTCCAGAATATCTGCCGCTGCACAGATATTTTCAAATCCACCGCCCGCACAGCCAGCGATAATCCCCTGATCCACATACAATTTGCCATTGCGAACCTTATTCTTCAGAGAAAACTCCACCTGATCCCCAAGACTCACCCGCGCCCTGGCCTCACAATCCGTCAAAATATCATCCAGATTTGCATTCAATTCTTCAATCGTATATGCATTGCTCGGATGAAACGGCATTGCAATCATTGGTCGAATCTTAGAAAGATCCACCATCACCATTCTATCATAATAAGCCACCTTGCCCGGATTCAGTTCCTGATAATCCTCTTTCCTTCTATGAATCTCATAGAACTCCTCAATCTTCTCATCCGTTTTCCAGATTGAAGACAGGCAAGTCGTCTCCGTTGTCATCACATCAATCCCAATCCGGAAATCTGCACTTAGACTGGCCACACCATCGCCAATAAATTCCATCACCTTATTATTCACATATCCACAGTCAAAGACCGCCTTAATAATCGCCAGCGCCACATCCTGCGGTCCCACGCCCTTTACAGGTGCCCCCGTCAGATACACACCTACCACCTGCGGCATAGGAATATCATACGTCTGATTGAGCAACTGCTTCACCAGCTCCGGGCCACCCTCGCCCATAGCCATCGTCCCAAGCGCCCCATATCTCGTATGACTATCCGACCCCAGAATCATCTTTCCGCCCCCTGAGAGCATCTCCCTGGCATACTGATGAATCACCGCCTGATGCGGAGGCACATACACCCCGCCATACTTCTTCGCGCAAGACAGACCAAACATATGATCGTCCTCATTAATCGTACCGCCCACCGCACAAAGACTATTATGACAATTCGTCAACACATACGGCATTGGAAACTTCGTAAGCCCCGACGCCCGCGCCGTCTGAATAATTCCTACAAACGTAATATCATGGGACGTCAGCTTGTCAAACCGAATCTTCAGCTTCTCCATATTTCCCGAAGTATTATGACTCTCCAAAATCCCATAAGAGATCGTCTGCTTCCTGGCCTCCTCCTTCGCAGGAACCCGTCCCATCTCCCTTTCCAAGATCGCCTGTGCATCCTCCGAGTCCGCTACAATCCTCGTCCCATCCAACACATAAGCTCCGCCCTTGTACAACTCAATCATATTCTATCCTCCATTTTAGTACCGCAACTCCCCTCCCAAGCCCCCTCATCTGGGAGCATTTTCTGCCGCATCCGCGTCAGCAAATCCTCCCTGGCCTTGTCCGGTCCGTTGCTGATTTTCATATTTTTTCATTGTATACGATTATACAATCATCCCTCCCACTTTTCAATGCCTTTCCCTATTTTTTTCACAATAATTATAACACTCCAGCCCACTTCGTTCACAAAAATGCCCCAGAACTTTCCCGCCACTAACTCAACTAACTCCACTCATCCCCCATAGCCTGCCAACCCCAGGCCCCAGCGCAAAGTAAGCCCCGACGGTCTGCGCAGCGCGGGAAGCGATAGGAGTGCCGCCAAAACAGGGCGGGCAGCCTTGGTCAAAGAGTGCTGTGTAGATTGGAGCGGACAGTTGGTGACATTTGTATGAGCCAAGCGGACACCCCTGTCCGATTGGAGCATACAAATGTTACCGACTGTCCGATACACTCTATGCAGACCTTTGACCAAGGCTGCCCGCCCTGTTTCGCGGCACTCCTGTCGCTTCCTGCGCGTCCCGCAGACTCGTCGGGGCTTACTTTGCGGTGGGGCCGTCACTCTCCCCCAACACCTCCGGATTCAACCCCTCAAGCTCCTGCAGCACAAACCTCCCATCCTTCCTGATCAGCACATCATCAAACCAGATCTCTCCCCCTCCATAATCCTCTCTCTGAATCAGCACCAGATCCCAATGAATCGCCGATGCATTCCCATTTGACGCCTCTTCATAACAATTCCCTGGCGTAAAATGAATCGATCCCATGATCTTCTCATCAAACAGCGTATCCTTCATAGGATGCAGCACATACGGGTTCACTCCAATCGCAAACTCCCCGATATAGCGCGCCCCCTCATCCGTATCAAACACCTTATTAATCCGCTCTGTATTATTTGCTGTCGCTTTCACAACCTTCCCGTTTTTGAACTCCAAGCAGATGTTCTCATACGTAAATCCCTGATACACCGACGGCGTATTATAACTAAGCGTCCCATTCACCGACTCTCTGACAGGCGCCGTATACACCTCCCCATCCGGGATATTCATCCTCCCCGCGCAGGGAATCGCCGGTATCCCTTTAATCGAAAAAGTCAGATCCGTCCCCGGTCCCACAAGCCGTACCTGGTCCGTCTTCTCCATCAGCTTCACCAAAGGCTCCATGGCCTTTTCCATCTTGCTGTAATCCAGATTGCATACCCGGAAATAAAAATCTTCAAATGCCTCTGTGCTGGTAGCCGACAACTGTGCCATCGCATCATTCGGATAGCGCAGCACCACCCAGCGGGTCTTAGGCACCCGAATCTTATGGTGTACCGGAGTTACATAATATTTCTCATAGAGTGCCATCTTGTCCGCCGGCACATCCGACAGCTCCGACACGTTATCACTGCCGCGCACCGCAATATAACAGTCCATATGGGACATCTCCAGTGCATCTACCTGCGCCATCAATTCCATCTGTTCCTGTGTACACTCCATGATCTGCAACCGCTGCAGCTGCGGATCGGTATAGTGGATAAACGGAACTCCGCCCGCCTGATAGATCTCTTTTACCAGCTCTTTGGCCAAAGATCTCGTACTCTCTCCCGTATACTGTACATACACCTTATCCCCCTTCTTAACCTGACAGGAATAAGTTACCAGATTGTGTGCAAGTGTTGTAATTCTCTGATCCATATGTTGTCCTCCTATATAAGTTCCGCAACCTCCCTCCCAAGCCCCCCCTCATCTGGGAGGATTTTCTGCCGCTTCCGCGTCAGCAAATCCTCCCTGGGCTTGTCCGGTCCGTTGCTGATTAAGTTCCGCATCTGTTTTTTATAAACTGCCTGGCACTATCATGGCAGATAGGTAAAAAACAGATTGCCTGCCGCCTCAAACATGGCAGTAGCATCCTTCAATCCTGCTTTTTGAAGCGTTGTCTGACCCGGTTCATAATACGTGATATTCTGCGCATCATATCCCACAATCAGCACTGCTTCTCCGGATTCCATGATTCCCATGACCGGTGCACCGGCGTCCACATAGTACAGGGTGCTGCGAAGGTTGCAGCCCGGAAGCAGACAGCCGCTGTCAGATAACTCCTGTAAAAAGATCTCCCATACAGCCTGTCCTGCATCAAGCCCTGTCTTAACATCTGTGTAGATCTGTTTTTGGCGAAGCAGCATCTGCAGACACTGTACCAGACTGTTGCCGGAAGTCTCCAAAGATTCCAGATCTTCAAAGCCTTCGATCTGTGTCCGCGTCTGCTGCCGCCATCTTAGCCAAAAACGTTTCGAGCCATCCTTCCAGACACTTCCCATGCCATCGTCTGTCCCTTTGCCGTCGTAAGCATAAGCGACCGCCTGCGCCAATCTATCAAATCCTCTGGCTTCGCCGGTAAATGTCCATGCAAACCAGTAATCCGTTCCCTCTTCTTCCATGGCAAGCGTCCGGTTGTCCTCAAATAATACCAGCTTTACTTTAGGCCGCTTCATGGAACCTGTCTTTATCGTACCCGTATAGATCAGATCATATTCGTTTCTTTTCACCTCATCACTGGCCACTTCCAGACGCAGCTTCTCCTGAGTCGCCTCACTGGTATACGTAATCGGTTCCGGCAAGACTTCCTTGTAAGAACCATCTTCTGCCAATGCAATACAAGTGAGGTCAATCCTGTTTTCCACAATCGTAACACCTGTTACATACTTTCCCTTCGAGGCATAGTCAAACTCCCGCACCTCACTGCCGCGCCGGTCACGGATGATCACCCGGTGCAGAGGAACAATCTTCTGACCCGCCAGATCTGTACGTACATCCTGCTGCCAAGCCGTCCCATAGATAAAATCCTCTTCCATAAAACCAAGCGCCTGTAAAATCTCTTCTGATTCTGTGGTGATCTGATTCATAATACCCGTTCGGGTATTCAACAGACTGATCTGCGTCTCATCTGCATCCGTCCAGGCCGCCAAGAGACCACTCTCCGACACCTGAAGCCGCTCCTCTAAGACATCCTCAGCCAGGATCTGCACCGACCGGTCGCTGAGATCCACCTGTAAGATCATCCCCCGATAGGACAGCCATGCAGTCCCTGTGTCATTTTCCACCGCGAGCTTTCCAATCTCCTCTTTTAGCGTCTCATATGGGTGATCGCTGGGCAGGAAAAATTGTTCCTCCACTGTATTTAAAAGTGCATCGTAATGACACAAAAGGATTCCATTCATCCCTTCATACTGCCCGCGGCTCATATATCCATAGATCAGAAAATCCATGCTGCCTGAATCTTCCACACTCATAATCCGAAAATCATGAGCCTGCCAAAGTCCCCGTTTGTCATCCTCATCCTGAAAACCATATACCAGACTCAGACGGTTCTGCCCAAAATCATAACTCCAAAGCTGTCCTTGCTGCACAAAACCAATGACATCTTCCTCATTATTTTTTTGGTATGTCACTTCTTGTCCTTGTATCCCAAAGGAGATCTTATTGTCCTCCACAAGCTTTGTGCCAGGCGAAAAGACACGTCCCGCTGTCCTGTCATAAGCAAGCAGCGCGATACGCCTCGTCCCGTACTGAAGGCAAAAAGCCTCTGTAACCTGATAAATCTCCTGGGTATCCGTATTCTGCAGTTGATACTTTAATACCAGAGATACCCGGTCTCCATAAAAATCTGTATAGGCGACCTCGGTATCTGTCACCTGTTCCAGAGACATCTCACCCCAGGTAACCGGACCAGAATTAGAATGGATATTCACATATCCCAGGTTCTTCCCGTCCATGGAACCATCTACTTCCAAATATTCATATAATGTCTGATCTTTTTCCAGAGTCCTTCTGTGAAATTCCTCTGCAAAAGTCAGACATTCTTTGACATGATTCTCTCCCAGATAACTGATCTGTGCATAGAACACAACCTCTCCATGCTCCTGTGTCTTAACTTTAAGCAGCAGCAGATACCGCTCCCAGCGCTCCAACAGATCCTTTAACTCCAGACTCAGATTCACATATTTCCCATCATCCTCAAAAGGCAGATTGTCCCCTTTCTCAATCAAACGGCTCATGTCCAGACTCCGCACTTCATAAGACAGGTTCTTGATATGCGCATTGTATTTTTCCACTGCCAGTTCCAACCTATGTGTCTGCCCAATGCCCAGCACAGATTCTTTCATATAGCTTGCGTCCATCGGCTTTACATATCCATGCATCTCATTACAGAGTCTTCCATCTTGTCTTGCATACGCCACCGGAAGCGTCGCTTCGGCCATCACCGTTGTCATATCCCGATTCCCCATATAGGTGGCATAACTCATAAAACCTGCCCCCGCCAAAAAAGCCAACAGGATCGTTACAATCTTAACAAATAGTTTCTTCATAATATATTATCTTCTCCAAATTGGATTCTTGTAATCAACTCTTTGTTATTGTAACAATCTTTTTTTCTGTGGTCAATACACCACGCCAGTAAAACGGGCGCGATTCTTCCTGCGGTGCCTTAGCATCTCCTGTAAAAGTAATACCCCGATCAGGTCTTGCAGATGTTCCCACGATGGTTCTTTTTCCCCAAAGTTTTCCCCTCTCAGTGCATTTTCCCATACCTCTTTTGCCTTCGCTAACAAGGATAGATGATCTGGATATTCATCATACATCATACTTCCTGGATATTCCAGACGGGTACACACCTCTTCCACATACGGCTGAAGCCTCCTCGCCATCAGCGGATACAATTCCCGCAGGCGCTTGGTATCCACTTCATCCTCCATCCGCTCTGGGGCATTCCACAGATTCCAGTAATTCATCTGATTCCCATACGGATACAGCCACGGAAAAGCCCGCTGCTCATAGTTCATAGAATAAGGATTCCATTCCCGGTTTTCCTTCATGACCTCTCACTCCAATCTGTCTATTATATAATCAATATATGCAGCTTGGAATTTTTAGGTTCAACTGCAAATCCGGCGTATATGATAATGTATATTGGGGTATTCCCCATACAACACTGGCAATGGGATTCCCCCATACATCAGAGCTGCTCCTGTATAGATCTTATCATCTCCTTCGATCTGATAGACGGCATCTTCCATGAGTCCCTTGCCCTTGATGGTCAAAAAAGGCGGATTGGCTTTGACATGCAGAAAAATTACACTAATCAAAGACTCACATCCATCCTTTGAGACGAACTGCCAGGCTGCATAGTCCTTATCCTTGGCAGGGTCGGTTAGGCGATAATAATCCCCTGTCTGAATCAGATAGTAATTGGTTTTGTAGTCACTAATCTGCTGCCTAACCTGATGTCTTTCCTCTTCTGTCAAAGCTCTGACATCCAATTCGTAGCCAAAAGTTCCTGCCATCGCCACCTCTGCCCGCGTAGCAAAAGAGACACTTCTGCCGGTCTGTCTGTTGGGGCTGTCCGATACATGCGCTCCCATACAGCAGATGGGATATCCAAAGGATGTCCCATATTGAATAGAAATCCTCTCTACCGCATCGGTATTATCACTGCACCAGATCTGAGGCATATAATAGAGTATTCCCGCATCAAAGCGACCTCCGCCTCCGGAGCACCCTTCCCACAGAATATCCGGATATGTTTTTGTCAGCCTCTCCATCAGATCGTATAGTCCCAATACATAACGATGCGCTGTCTCTTTCTGACGCTCCGACGGCAATGCTTTCGACCAGATATCCGACAGATTCCGATTCATATCCCATTTCACATAGCTGGCTTTTGATTCGTCGAGTATCTTGGAGATCTGATCAAATAGATACTCCCGTACCTCTGCCAAAGACAGATTAAGAACCAACTGGCAACGCTCCAGATTAGGAGAACGTCCTGGTATTTGAATACTCCAATCAGGATGTGCCCGATACAGATCACTATCCTCATTCACCATCTCCGGCTCAATCCAGATACCAAACTGCATACCCATATTCCGAAGTTTCTGAGAAAATCCTGCAAGTCCTGAAGGAAGTTTTTTGAGATTTACAGACCAGTCTCCCAATCCGCTTTTGTCATGATTTCTCGTTCCAAACCATCCATCATCCATCACAAACAGTTCTATGCCTAGTTCTGCACCACTTTGTGCCAGAGAAAGCAACCTGTCTTCAGTAAAATCAAATTCTGTTACCTCCCAGTTATTTAGTAAAACCGGACGCCTGCGTTTCCGGTGTGACAAATTCTTCTCCTGTCTCCAATGTCCAGCCAAAGCCATCTGGATGAATCCCCATCACAAACCGAGTCTGGTTGATCTGGTCCATGTATGTTGCATATTTCAGAAAATTCAGGTATAGATTTCGCTCTCTTTGTCTGCAGCCAAAAAACGTGGAATATACTCTGGTTTTCTGTTTTATAGTGGTCATTTTAGCACTGTTTTCAGATAGAATACATAGAGTTGTATGGCATCTTGCATACCATTTTGTTGCCTTTCTTTTGTATATTGACAAAGGAACACAAAATGGTATATTTTATAGATAGAACTTCTTTCCCGCAAAGGAGATTTTTATGAAAAATTATTTTTTCCTAAGTCAACAATATTTTGATATTACCATCTATCAATATGGCTATGAACAATGTATTTCTGGTCATACTTTTGGTCCTGGCATGCGCAATCATTACCTGATCCACTGTATTCTCTCTGGATGCGGCACCTACCGCACCCACTCCAAAGATCAGTCAGACGAATACCATCTGTCCAGCGGGCAGGCTTTTTTAATCGAGCCGAATGAACTTGTTCACTATTATGCAGACCAGGATACCCCATGGGAATATATGTGGATTGAATTTGACGGAATCAAAGCCAAAGAATATCTAAGCATCGCCGGGCTTACCCAGTCTTCTCCTATCTACCATCCTACTTCTCTAAAGACACAAGAAGAGATGTTTTCTTATCTAAAACATCTGGTAGACTGTCCCAAGCTATATCCTGCGGAAGTCATGGGTTATACATATCTGTTTTTCGGAGCACTGATCCGCAGTTCAAAAAATACATACAGCCTCCCCAAAAACAACATACAGGATTTTTACATTCAATCCACAGTGGACTATATTGAAAATCACTATATGGATGCTATTACCATAGAGGATATGGCGGCAAACCTAAATCTGAACCGCAGCTATTTCAGCAAAATATTTAAAAAAGGGATGAAAAAAAGTCCCCAGGATTTTCTGATTCAATACCGCATCTACAAGGCTTGTGAACTCCTTCGCACTTCCAAGATGCCCATTGTACAGATCGCACATCTAGTCGGCTATAACAACCAATTCCATTTTACCAGAGCCTTTAAAAACCTTATGAACCTACCCCCTCAGGAATGGCGCAAACGAAATCGTATCCCATCCTGATGATATTCCTTTTTTCAAAATACATTCAGGCGGTGATCCTTATGATACATATTGCAATCTGTGACGACGAACCTTATATGTTAAAAGAACTCTCCCATAAGCTTTCTCAATATATGAAAAAGCGCCAGATCTTGGACTATCAGATCTCTTGTTATGCAGACGGACAGTCTCTGTTAAAAAGTAGCCAGGACTTTGACCTGCTCTTTCTGGATATTCAGATGACACATCCGGATGGTATGGAGACAGCAAAGAGACTGCGAAAGCTTGGCAATCAAAGTCTGTTGATCTTTGTCACAATCTTAAAAGAATATGTGTTTGAAGCCTTTGAAGTGCGCGCCTTTGACTACTTAGTGAAACCTTTCACAGACCATCATCTGAGGCGGACCATGGACCGGGCCATGCAGGATCTGCTTACACGCGCCAGCCAAAACCTCCTGATCCAAAAAGGGAATGCCTGCCAGGTAGTTCCATTGTCGCAGATCTTATACTGTGAGGTCTTAGGGCGAAAGATCTATATCCACCAGACAGACGGGACCACACTGGATTATTATGACAGACTGGAACGATTAGAGCAGCGCCTGGACCAGCGTTTTTTCCGATGCCACAGAAGTTATCTGGTCAATCTTGACTATGTCTGCGGATGCCAAAAAGGACAGGTACTGCTTCCGGAACATATGCAGATCCCTGTCTCCAGACTGCGGGAGAAAGAGCTGGCCCAGGCCCTTTTGTGCCATATGAAAGAAAGGAAGAGATAATATGATTTGGTTTGGTATAGTTCTTGACATCCTCTCTTTGTCTTCTCTTTGTATCCTTCATATCTCTTTTATCTGTCATCTGACCAAAGTGCGGCAAAAAGTGAGGTATTATGTCCTGTATTCTATTGAGCTTTGTCTTCTTCAGCTGCTTTCCGTCCAGTTTCATATGAACTGGTTCCTCTCCATCTTTACCGAGGTACTGCTTCTCTATGGAATTAGTCTCTATGCACTTGGCAATCAGCGTGCCTCTTCTTTTACAGCTTCTGTTCTGGCTGTCTATATCTCACAGCTTTCTTCCGGCATCATCAATTCAGCAGAGGTGCTCATTCTTCCTTCCTGGATCGGAACACCTGCTTTATATGGAATTGTTCTTTTTACTGTTTTTCTCTCTTTTCTTTTGTGTTCTTGTTGTTATGCTTTGGTTCTCAGATTTTTAAGTTTTCAAGAGCACACATTCCAGCCTTATATCTGGATTTTATTATGCTGCGGACTGTTCTTTTTAGGCACAGAACTCTACATTATTCAGACTGCCTACAATACTCTTCCCACCATAGAGGAACCTGTACCTGTCAGGCACCTTGCGCTGTTTTTTTTGCAGGCACTTGGTCTTTTTGCACTGCTGTGTATGCTCTACGCCTATCAGCGCACCTGCCTGTCCCTTCAGACCCAATCAGCCCTTTTATCTCTGACGCAAGCCGCAAAAGCACAGAAAACCTACATCACCGAAGCACAGATGCGCTATGAGACCACACAGGCCTTCCGGCATGATATCAAGAATCACCTTAGCGTCTTAAATGGTCTGTTACGCGCAGACAAGATAGAAGAAGCCAAAAACTACCTGCAGAAGATAGAGACAACCGCCGCCTCTTTATCCTTTTCCTGTCAGACCAGCAATCCTGTGGTAGATGTCTTATTAAGTGAAAAACTGGAATCCGCCGGGTTACACAACATTGAGACTGAAGTCTCGCTGATCCTCCCACGCACCTGCAACGTTGATGACTTTGACCTGTGCGTAATCTTTGCCAACGCACTGGACAACGCCATCGAAGCCTGCTTATCTGTTGAGGAACATCCCTCACTCTCCCTTCAGGGAGAACAACAAGGGGACTTCTACCGGCTGGAATTTCGCAACACCTGTTCCCCCGGTCCCTTACCTCCCATGGGCACCGGCCTTACCAACATCAAAGCCGCCGCCGAAAAATACCACGGCACCATGCTGATGGAAAAGACCACCCACACCTTCTGCCTCCACGTCCTTATCAACATTTCATGACCAGCAGATAACCATTCATGCCATAAATCTTGCAATCTCAAAAAGATCAGCTAAACTATTCTTAGCGGTGTAATCCGCGGAACTTTTTTCAGCGGAAGCCTCAGCAATGCCCGGAAGGATTTCTGACCACTGCGTGGGCAGATTTCCTTCCAGATTCCGGGGCATTGATGGGGCTGGAGCGAAACTTTAATAGGAGGTATAAGTTTATGGAGATTATTTCGAGAGTTAGTGAACGGCAGACAGAATATATTCGCAAACAGCAAGAAGCAAAAGAAGCAGCAAAGGCCAGGGAGGCTTCCTCTGCGCCGGATGCAAAGAAACCAGACCAAGCACCCCAAGATATTCCTGCCAAACCTGAAAGAGATGAATACATCCCTGAAAATCCACAGGCTTCTGCAGGCATCTACTACCCGGACCTGGACGAAGACGGCAAGCAAAAGATTCACTTTGACAACCCTGATGAGAACGCCAGTGAGGAAGCCCCCAAAACAGATGCCCCAGAAAAAGACGCATCCGGCAAAAAAACCGAACGCTGCTCTGGCAATACTGACAAAGTGGACCGAGAGATCGAGAATCTAAAAAAACAGCAAAAAGAATTAGAGCAAAAAATTCATAGAGAAAAAGACGAATCCAAAGTTCAAGAATTAAAAAGCAAACTGGCACAAGTAGAGCGCGAACTTCGTCAAAAAGATAACGATGCCTATCGCCGCCAGCACACCGTCTTTACTCAGTTGTAAACAACATCCACTTTTTCTTATAACAATGGATTGCAGGCTTCGCCAGCAAACCTACTGTCATGAACAAAAGCTGCCAGAACATAAGCCAGCACCCAAAAAGCTTATGTTCTGACAGCTCTTTTATATCTATGTCAAACTAATATAGATATGAATGATGGCATCCTCCATCGCATCATCCTGATATTCTTCAAAATCATACCGAAAAGCTCTCGGCAGATCCATCTTCCAGATCTCCTGCCACGCCGCAGCCACTGCCTGCACCATATCCCCCCGGACGATAAACCTCGCATACCTGCCCGCCGGTATGGTACGCACCGCATAATCACCCGTCTCTGGCCTCTTAGTCGTCTCACAGGCAACCATCATAGTATAGTCTGCCTTTTCATCCCCTTCATAGTCAGTATAGATACCCAGCGCCTTCTCACTGGCCTTATCCGGGATCGACTCATAGATCCCTTCCGAAAAAAAACGATTCCACAATCCGCTAATCACTTCCCCCATATCAGGAGCTGTGTTATTCGTCCGCGCTAAGATACCGACTACTGTTTTTTCCTCCAATGTTACAATCTCATAATTCATCTTGATACCATCCTTTCTGGTTTGCAATTCCCCTTCCAAGCCCAGCATCCTCTCTGAACTTGTCCGGTCCGTTGCTGTCTTTACAACCTCTCTTGATGGTACAATTCTAACAAAGCAAACATGACACCTATCTGTCATGTTTAAATCTTTTATATTCTTTTTTATATTTCTCCCTCATTCGTTCCACAAAATCCAGCAGTTCCTCACGAAGCTCTGCCGGCTCCAAAAGTTCTGCACCCTCTCCAAAAGAAGTGACCCAGCAGATAATACTGTCTTTATCAGTAAATCCAGAAGAAATGATCAGGCTTCCATCGGACTGCTCCGTAAAGCTGTAGGGTCCATACTCTTCTAACAGCCGCCATTTGTATGCTGCATCAATCCGAACCGTTACCTGATAGGCTGCAGGAAACACTTTCTCTGGCGACAAATCCGGTAGCGGCGCAGAGCGCTTCTCAAAGCCTTCCTCTGTCTGAAGATGGGTCATACGGTTTAACTTAAACAGGCGATAGTCCTGCCTCTCTAAGCAATAACTCCACACATACCAACTGGACCACTGAAAGAGCAGATCATAGGGTTCTATCAACCGATGGGATTCCCCTTTCGGCGCATGATAGGTAAAGGAAACCTTTCTGGCAGAGAGTATGGCATGATGTAATTGTTCAATCTTGGGTGCTAAAGAAGCCTTCTGCCAGCAGGCAAGATCAATCAAGATATGGGAATCTCCCGCCAGCAGATTAGAAGAACCCACCGACAATTTTTCCATTAGCTGTGCATAGCGATTGGTTCCACAGACACTGTCCAGACTCTGAAGTCCTGCCAGGATCGCTTTTAATTCCGTGGTGCTTAACAGGGTACGGTCCACCTTATATCCATCCATAATGGAAATACCGCCGCCCTGCCCCTGCCTGGTCACAAGCGGAATGCCTGCCATGCACAGAGCCTCTATATCCCGGTTGATCGTGCGGCGGGACACCTCAAATTTCTCTGCCAGATACGGCGCTGTCACCTTCTCCTGCTGCAATAAGATCGACAAAATCCCTATCATTCGGTCAAGCTTCATCCGTTGCCTCTTCCTTCTCTTTGTCTTTGGCCGTTGCACAGTATCCACTCATCCAGCGTCAGCGGCTCGTAGTCCGAGTACATACAAAAACAATTGATCATATTGCAAGGGATATGATACGTATTTCCTGCACCATCCATAAGGACGGTCTCTCTTGTGATCGCCTGAAATCGTTCCACCAGCCGCTGATCATGCGTATCATGGACGTGACCATACAGCATATAAGTCTTAGGATTCCCCTCTTCATCCAGACGATACTGCTTGTTGTAGCACAAGATCGGATAGTGACACAAGATCACTTTCCGATTGTTGTCAGAGAGTTCCTCGTAAGGTTTGATCCACTCAAAATATTTGGCATACACGCCCTTTTGAGCCAGGATATGGTCATGATTTCCCAGGATCAGATATAACCTGCCTTGCAGCCTTTTTAAAAGCTCTTCCGTCTGTTCTGCCTTTCCCCAAGAAAAATCCCCAAGAACCACCACCTCATCATTCTTGCGGACTTTTCTGTTCCATTTCTCTATCATATATTCGTTCATCTCTTCCACATCCGCAAACCCGCGGCGGTCCATACGCTCGTTCAGTGCGGCGTGAAAAAAATGCAGATCCGCAATATAATACCTCATCTTGTCTCCCTCTTTTCTAATCGCTTTGTTTCTATCTTACTACGTATTCTGCTTTGTCTCAAGGGAGAAATCGCCAAGAAGTATTTTCCCGTTTGGAGTCTTTGTCTTTATGATTCTGCAGCCTTGTTGATGCAGCTTATCGCATTTAAGCTGCGTGGATAGCCGATATAGGGCAGGCACTGCGATACCACCCTGATCAGAAAATCTTTGTCATTCCCAAGGTTCATATTTCCCTCTGCATGAGCTGTCAGTTGTGGCTCACAGCCACCTTGTGCCACCAGAAAACAAAATGTGATCAGTTCACGCTGTTTCAGGTCCAGACCGCCTCTTGTGTAATAGTCACCGAAACAGTTCACCGCCAGCCACCGGTTGATATGTCCTGTTTTCCACGCTTCTTTCATATGCGCTCCGAAGATCTCTTCCTGTGCCTGTGCTCCCTTTTCCAGCCTGTCTTCCATGGTCGTCCTCGCCTGAGCGGGGAGCGGCAGCTTAACACCCTGTGCAGTTAAGATCTCATTGGTAACGGATAAAAATGGCATCACCCTGCCAATCCCAAGATAATCCACCGCCTGATAGACGATCTCCTTCACCATAACAGGCGAAAGTCCGCCATCCAGCGCTTTTGGCAAAATATTTTTATAAACATCAATCCCCTGACAGCCCACTAATGTGGCAAGAATCGCCAAATAACGAGTATCTTCTGGAAGTTCCTGACCAGGTTCTTTCATCACTTCTTCCAATGTAAAATACTCTATGATTTTAATAAATTCCGGATCTGTTTCATGATAATTCATCATTTTCAAACAACCTCCCATGAATTTTCTCTCAAATTCTCATCTAGATTTTTTGTCTGCCTACGGACCATACATGCTTTTCCTTCTCCGCAGTCACCGTATTCTGTTTCATAACTCCGACCAGTCTGTGGGGAATATAAGGCTCCTCCAGATATGCCCTTTCTATATCACTTAACACCAGGTCAACTGCCTTTACTGCTCCCTCCACATGATACAGCTTTGTCGCACCTACTACCGGAGAGGCAACTTTTGTGAGCAGCCATGCCAGCGAAATTTCTGTCATGCTTACCCCTTTTTGACCGGCAAGCTCAGCCACTCGTGAGATGATCACACCATCCTGTTCTGCCGTAGCATCATATTTGGATTTCGCATAGCTATCCTCTGAAAGTCTCTTAGAAGTTTCACCGGGCAGCTTTGACAGCCTTCCCCCCGCCAGTGCGCTGTACGGCGTCATGGCGATATGATCCTCTGCACAAAGCCCTGCCATCTCTCGTTCCTCTTCCCGGAAGATCAGGTTATAGTGTCCCTGTACAGATACAAATTTTGCAAAACCTTCCTTTTCAGCCAGCGCATTTGCTTTTGCAAGCTGCCAGGCAAAACAGTTCGATATTCCGATATAGCGAGCCTTTCCTGCTTTTACAGCATTGCTCAGTCCTTCCATAATATCGTATAGTGGGGTCTGGTAATCCCACATATGGTAGATGTAGAGATCCACATAATCCATGCCCAGATTTTCAAGACTTTTGTCTATCATCCTCTCGATATGCTGCTGTCCTGTGATTCCTTTTTCGATATCCTCCTGTGTTCGCGGCAAGAACTTTGTTGCCACCACAACATCTTCCCGTTTCGCATAGTCCCGCAATGCTCTTCCAAGATACTGCTCACTGGTTCCGCTCTGGTAGCCAATGGCCGTATCAAAAAAATTGATTCCACGTATAAGCCCCTGCTTTATGATCTCACGGGAATGTTCTTCGTCAATCGTCCACGAATGTTGTCCGTTTTTTGCATCGCCAAATCCCATACACCCCATACAGATACGGGAAACCTTCAGCTCTGAATTACCTAATTTTGTATACTGCATATATTCAACTATCCTCTTATCTGCAAAATTTTTATTATTCTAACATTCCGTATGCTTCATCATTCACAGGCTCACACCATTCATTTTTTGTCTCCTCGCCTGGAACTTCTACTGCGATATGGGAGAACCAACTATCCGCCTTTGCACCATGCCAGTGTTTCACTCCTGCTGGAATCGTGATGATCATACCTGGTTCAAGACTGACTGCCTCTTTTCCTTCTTCCTGATACCAGCCGCTGCCTGCCGTACAGATCAAAAGCTGTCCGCCGCCGCTTTTTGCATGATGGATATGCCAGTTATTGCGGCATCCCGGTTCAAAAGTAACATTGGCGAGAAACACTGCCGTTTGCTTTGGATTTGTAAGAGGATTCAGATAGGAATTGCCGATAAAATACTGGGCAAATGCCGTGTTCCCCTGCCCCAGTCCAAATAAATTCTGTCTGTCAAATTCTGCTTTGTCGTTGATCTTCATAATAAATCTTTCCTTTCTCAGATGCGATAAACTGCCAATATGAAGCCCCTCAAGGATCTCTGCATCTGGTCCACGTTGCTACCCGTTTCCAGACAATTCTATTCTACTATTCTTCTTATTCTTTATCCAATACCTGTTCAGCATAATGATTTATACCTTTAAAGCATATAAACCGTTATTTCTTTTTATTTTCTAATAATACAAAAACTTTCGCAAAAGCGGAGAAAACCTGGAAGTTCCGAAGTACCATTGTTAGGACATAAAAACAGAGAGATGCAGCCCTACACGCAAGTGTAATGTCTGCTTCTCTCTGTTTTCCATATCAAGGGATACCTGATACTTTTTGACCGCTGTCAGCTAGACAGGAAGATGTCCGCCCACATTTATGTTTCATCCACCAGGTTTCTCATACTGTTCAATCCGATCATCAGAGTAGAAACATTATGAGCCATAGCGGACGAAGTGGGCTGTATCCTTCCAGTGATGCCAAGGAGGATCAGCACAGAGTTGATCCCCACGATCTGGATATAGTTTTTCCGTATCCTTTCAAGCAGCCCGCAGCCGATGGAACGCAAGGTCAAAAGCCCTGACAGGTTATCCGCCTCGATCGTGATATCGGCGATCTCTCTGGCGATCTGTGCCCCATCGCTGATGGCGATCCCTACATCCGCTGCGGAAAGAGCCGGAGAATCATTAATCCCGTCCCCTATCATGATCACCTTTCTGCCTGCTGCCTGTTCTTTTTTCACAAAGTCTGCCTTTTCTCCGGGCAGCACTTCCGAGTAATACTCATCCACGCCTACTTTTGAAGCAATAGAACCGGCGATCCGTTCACTATCCCCAGTCATCATCACAATCTTGTCAAAACCAGCCTTTTTTAACGCCGCTACCACTGTAGCTGCCTCTTCCCGTAATGGATCCTCGATACAGATCACCGCCGCCAGCTGTCCTTCTATGGCCAGATACAGTTGGGAATATCCTTCCGGCAGACCATCAAATCGCTCTTCAAGTCCCTCTGGTATGATACAGCTCTCATCTTCAAACACAAAATGGTAGCTTCCGATAACCACCTTTTTCCCATCGATCATGGAAGAAATCCCATGAGCCACGATATATTCTACCCTGGAATGGGTTTCTTCATGGGTAAGCCCTTTTTCACTGGCAGTATGAACCACCGCCCTTGCCATAGAATGAGGGAAATGCTCCTCCAGACATGCCGCGATACGCAGCAGTTCGTCCGGACTCTCATCCATAAAAGGCACCACATCCACAACCGTCGGCCTGGCCCTAGTCAGCGTTCCGGTCTTATCGAAAATGATGGTATCCGCCTCAGAGACTTTCTCCAGAAATGTCCCGCCCTTTACCGTGATCCGATGCGTGCCTGCCTCCCGGATGGCCGACAGGACAGAGACCGGCATGGCCAGCTTCAAAGCACAGGAAAAATCCACCATCAGGACAGACAATGCTTTTGTGGCGTTCCCTGTCAGAAGATATACAAGTGCTGTACCAAGAAGTGTATAAGGCACCAGCCGGTCAGCCAGTCTGGCCGCTCTTCCCTCTGCCTTTGACTTCAGCTTTTCCGACTCCTCGATCATCCGGACGATCTTGTCATATTTGTTGGAACCGGAAATCTCCTTCACGCAGATGGTGAACTGCCCTTCCTCCAACACAGTCCCCGCATACACATACCCGCCTTTTTCTCTAGCTACCGGCAAGGCTTCTCCTGTCAGGGAAGATTGGTTCACCGCTCCGTTTCCTTCCGTAACCACGCCGTCAAAGGGGATCACATTTCCCATGCGGAGCACCACATGATCTCCTTCCCTGATCTGCCCGGTATCCACCAGAACCTCTCTTCCATCCATGAGTTTCCACACCCGGCCTGTATTCAAGGACATACTTTTTGCCAGATCATCCACAGATTTCTTGTGGGTCCACTCCTCCAAAAGTTCTCCGATCCCAAGGAGGAACATGACAGAACCTGCTGTCTTTATATCCCGACGTAAAAGGGATACTGTAATCGCAGTCCCGTCCAGGACAGAAACTCCCAGCTGCCCCCGGCACAGAGTATGCACGCCTTTCCAGATAAATCTGGCCGACCGACCACAGACAACCATACACCGAATCGGCATAGGAAGAAAGAGCTTCCCTGTCATGCGCAGCATGATCTTCCAGATCAGTTTATCCTGATAATAACGGTTTACATCCCGTCCGGAGTTCTGCCATACATGCTCCGGCACAGAACTCTTTTCACAGGAAAACTTCTGGAGGAGCTTTATCATATCTCCCCTCTCTCCTGTATAGCAGATGACTGCATCCTGACTCCTCTCATAGACCTTTACCTTAATAATGGAAGGCTGGCAAAGCAGGCCATATTGAAGGATATCCGCATCCCTACATGACATCTGAGCGCAGGAAATATGGATCCGCAACCGCCCTTTTATCTCATGTAATATCCGAAATTTCATACTTCTGCAACCGGTGTTTCCTGAACATCATCATCGCTTTCGCTTTCATCTTCAAATTCCATTTCCTCTTCCGCCTTTTTCTCATTCACCTCAACGGCTTCCGCGTAAATGTCCTCTGCGTTTTCCTGAACGATACTGACCGTCCTCATGATGCATTCCTTCGCTCTGAGTACAGCAGCAGTGCAGGTAACGTATACCTTTTTCGCGTCTTTACTGGATAATACTTTGATACCAGCTGTTCCAAACAAAACTCCGGCAGCAAAGATCCCCGTCTTTTTTAGGTCCAATTTACAAAACATGTCCATCATAGTAAGCAATTCCTCCTTTACTTATCTGTGTTTGTAGCCGGTGTAGAATGTCATAATCATACAGATCACAGCAGCCCACGCCCAGAATTTGTGGTTTTTCATACAACAGCCCTCCTTATGTGATATTCATTATAATGTATGGGAAACCTACTTTCCATCGCTTTTTTCCTGTTGAGAAATTCTCTCAATTACAGAAAGCATATAGAAGAAATACAGAAAATTATTCAGTATCGATAAACGCTATAAAAACATATATGATGCCATAGTACTTACAAAAAATGATAATGAACAGGCCTCTCTTTTTTGGTTAAAAAGTCCTTTGAAAAAAAATCTGTTTTTCACTATAATATATTTACAACGTGTAGCTTTTCAGCGTAATTCCAGTTACGCATAAGCTGCACTTTTATTTTTGAGAATGGAGAAAAAACACATGAAACGAATAAAAGCAGCTTGCATTTGTCAAACCCTGCACTTTATGCTAAACGAAGATGTTGAGCATGATTATGCGGTAAAACTGGTAGAACAAGAACTTGAGCATTATAAGAAAAATCTAGAGCAGCATCACACACAGTATAAAATTACGGAACAGACAAATCAGCCGGACGGTTCAATTATCATTAAAGTGATTAAACAGTATAATTCCAGCCCTGTTGGAGATTATCTGAATCAACAGGCATAATTAAAATTCAAAGCATGGGAATTATGTTGAGCCAGGAACAATACAAGAGTTTCATCAGCGGATTGTCAAAGAACATTTAGAACAGCTTCTTACGGTTGAGTTGATGGATTACAGGGAGCATATAAACGAAGTACGGAAAATTAACGATCTCCCACAAGTCAGATAGTTCTAAAAGATAAACCGACAGGAACAATTTTTCTTGCCTGTCGGTTTATTTAAACTCTTGTGAATTTTGTATTTCTTAACTTTATCAGCATATTCAGAATTGAATATTAGGGAACATCCAACCTGACTTTACTGCCTGCCTATCCGTTTAATATAGCTGCAGATCATATCAGCTGCTGCCTCCTCACCTACCGATGAGTCAATACACAATTCATAGCCATGAGGGTTCCCCCACTCCTGCCCGGAAACGCTTTTATAATATGCGCCCCTGGCAGCATCCGACCTTACAATACTCTTTTTTGCAGCTTCCGGGCTGTCCCCGTACATCTCCATTACCTTTTTTTCACGATAGCTTTTCGGAGCATAGATAAAGATACGGACTACATCCGGATAATGACGCAGCACATAATCCGCTGAGCGCCCTATGATGACGCAGGAGCCTGCATCCGCAATATGGCGGATGGCCTTTTCCTGTGCTGCAATCGCACGCTTTATCGGATCGGCTGTAAGGTACAGTTCCCTCATAACTGCATTTTCATCGGAATTGATACCGGAGATGAATCCCTGCGCAAGTCCGCTTTCCTGGGCGGCAACTGCCACTAACTCTTTGTAATAACAGGGGATATCCATTTTTTCTGCAACTATCTGTCCAATCCGTTTTCCTGCGGAACCATGTTCCCTTGCAATCGTAATCACCGCTCCCTGGTGAGAAGGCCGGATCGCTGCCACAATAGACTCCTTCTCTTCCTTTCCCTGGCCTAATTCCTTCCATACCCGAACCATAACTGCCGCTGTAGCTAAAATGGCAAGCACATCAGCAATTGGCGCAGCCCAGAAAATACCGGTAACGCCCATGAAAACAGGAATCAGAAGAGAAAAAATAATCAAAAGCACATCTCGCAAAACGGACAGCGGCGCAGCCGCTTTTGCCTTTCCGATAGACTGCAGGAAGATCGCACAGACCTTCTGGAGACAGGTAACAAGAATCAGGGAAAGGTAGATCCACAGGCAGAGAACGGCAAAATCAAAATAAATAGGGTCATCTGCCGAACCAAACATCCGAATGAACACACCAGGGACAGCTTCAAACAGGACGATACAGACCAGTCCTACAACAGCTGTCCACTGAAGCATCAGCTTCAACAGTTCCCGTACCCGTCCATAGTTCTTCGCGCCATAGTTATAACCTACAATCGGCTGCGCACCCGCAGCGATACCTATGGCAATGTTCAGCACAATCTGAAAAAGTTTCATAATGACCACAAATGCCGCCAGAGGGATATCCGCGCCATAAGTGGAACCTGCGCCATACTTCACCAGCAGGATATTGTTGACAACCGTAATGACCACGATGGAAAGCTGTGTCAGGAAACTGGAAGTCCCCAGGGCCATCACCGGCTTTAAAAGCGCCATACTTGGCCTGAAACTGCTTATGCTCACTCGGAACGTTTTTGAATGTCTTAAATAAGCCGCGCAGATCAGAAAGCTGACAAACTGTCCCAAAATGGTAGCCCATGCCGCACCTTTGATCCCCATGCCAAGGGCAAAAATAGCCACCGGGTCACCGATGATATTGATAATTGCGCCGGTAAGCATGGCCATCATAGCATATCTGGGGCTTCCGTCCGCCCTGATGATGGATGCAAGCGTATTCTGCGTCATGGCGAGAGGCATCATGGCAAAGATGATCACGCCATAGTCATGCGCCATCTGTATATTTGCGTCCGTCGCGCCAATAAGGCGCAGCAAGCCGTTTCCCCAAAGATAAGCAATGGCAATCACAACTACACCTGAGAGAAACGACCCAAGGATCGCACTGCCAACGCTCCTGTGGATATCTTTTGTTTCCCCACGCCCCAATGAAACACTCAGTGCGGCAGCCGCACCGTCACCAAAGAACAGGCTCAATCCCCAGCCTACTACCGTAATCGGGAAGATCACGCCAGTAGCGGCGTTGCCCAGATAACCCACGCCGTTGCCCACAAATATCTGATCCACAATGTTGTAGAGACAGGAAATGATAAGGGAACAGATGCAGGGAATTGCAAACTGCCGAAGCAGCTTCCCCACGCTTTCTGTACCAAGATAATTACTGTTTTCCATAATAGATCCTCCTTTTTGCGCAAAAAAATAACACCTGCAGCGCCCGTACCGTAATCAGATTTACGCGCGACGCGCCACATGTGTCGTTAATTTTGCACTATTTAATTCCTGTGTAGCATTATACCTTTTTTATCTTTCAAAATCAAAGGGCATTTTCCACAAAAAAACAACCGCCCAACCTTTATCAAAAGTATACAAAGCTTCCACACGACTCTATATTTTTCCTTTATATCGTAAATCCGGCATACTGGGTCATGTAAAGTTCATAATATCTGCCCTTTTTCGCAAGCAGCTCCTCATGACTGCCGCTCTCCGCTATCTCCCCGTGATCCATGACCACAATCAAATCAGAATCTCTTATCGTGGAAAGGCGGTGGGCGATCACGATACTGGTGCGTCCCTGCATAATGCTGTGCATGGCATCCTGTATTGCCTTCTCAGTGCGGGTATCCACATTGGACGTGGCTTCATCCAGGATCAGGATTTTGGGATCCGCCACAAAAGCGCGGGCGATGGCTAAAAGCTGCCTCTGCCCCTGGCTGATATTTGCGCCAGATCCGGTCAGCACCGTGTCATACCCCTGTGGGAGAAGCCCGATCATATCCCGGCACTGGCTCATTTCCACCGCCGCCGTAAGCTGTTCCTCCGTGGCGCTGTCGTTTCCGTATTTCAGATTATTCCGTACGGTGTTAGAAAACAGGACCGTGTCCTGCAGGACAATCGCAATATTCCTCCGCAGACTCTCCCTGGACACTTCACGTATGTTCTGCCCGTTTATGCGGATTTCCCCGCTTTCTATGTCATAGAATCGCATGAGCAGGTTGACGATGGTCGTCTTCCCACTTCCGGTAGCGCCCACCAGCGCTACTTTTCTGCCATTGGGGACAGCCAGTGTAAAATCCCGGATCACAGGAGTTTTTGCTTCATAGGAGAAGCATACATTTTGAAAGATCACGGTGGCTTTTTCGCCTGTTTCCAGCATCTCGCCATTTTTATCCTCTATTTCCTCATCCAGTACAGCAAAGACCCTCTCCGCACCGGCAACTGCTGTCTGGAGCTGCCCGTAAATCTGAGCGATTTCATTAATAGGCCGGCTAAACTGCTTCGCGTATACAATAAACGCGGAAATCACACCCACCGAAATCAGCCCATTCATCGAAAAATACCCCCCAAACACGGCAATAATGACAAAACCAATATTCCCGATACAGTTCATCACCGGACCCATAACGCCGCTGAAAATATCCGTTTTAATCCCTGCTTTTGTGAGGGAATCAGCCGTGGCACAAAAATCCGCCACTGTGATATTCTGATGATTACATGCTACAACTGTGCGGTATCCGGCAACCATTTCCTCCACGGTTCCGTTCAGCTGTCCCAGAAGTTGTTGACGTTTCCGGGAAAACCTGCGCACCTTTCCGGAAAGGATCCTGGTAGCCAGAAAGGTCAGCAATACTGTGGCTAAGCTGAGCACGGCCAATTGCCAGCAGTACCACAACATGGCCGCCATGGTGCCGATGATGGTAAGCGCTCCCGAAACCAGTGATGGCAGGGACTGGGAAACGGTGGTAGAGATATTTTCAATGTCGTTGGTCATGCGGCTCATCACATCACCATGAGAATGGGTGTCCAGGTAACGTACCGGCAATTCCACGATTTTTCCGAACAGCTCCTCCCGCATCCGCTTGACCACATTCTGGCTGAGCCGTGCACTGCACAATCCCTGAAGCAGCCCGCAGATGCTGTAAAGCAAATAGACGGAAAGCATCAACGTCAGTGTATGGAAGAGAATGCCTTGTTTTTCCCCCGCGATGATGTCAACGGCTTTGCTCTGCAGGCCTGGCGCCAAAATGCCACACACAGTACCAGACAGCACAGCTGCCAGCATCCCGGCAACCAGTCTCTTCTCCTTCACAAAATATATCGCGATCCGCCTGACTGTGGCTCCGATATTCTCGGCCTGTTCCGGCTCCACAAAGCGTTCCTGCCGATTCCTTATTCCAGGAATATTGCGTTCGGCAAGTTTGGAATCCTGTTCTTTGCTCATGCCCCTTTCGCCTCCTCCCCCATCTGGGAATGCCAGATATCCTGATAGACCTGACAGGACCTCATCAATTCCTCATGCGTACCGCAGGCCAAGATACCGCTGTTTTCCAGTACAACGATCCTGTCTGCTGTCCGCACAGAGGCAATCCTCTGGGCTATGATGATCTTTGTGCTGTCAGGGTGCGACTTTTTTAATGCCTGGTATAAATTTGCTTCTGTTCTCAGATCAAGGGCGCTGGTGGAATCGTCAAAAATGTAGATTTCTGCAGGCTTTAACACAGCCCTGGCAACGGAAATCCGTTGCTTCTGGCCTCCGGACAGACTCATGCCCCGCTCTGCAATCATCGTATCGTATCCATTTGTCAGGGACGAAATAAAGCTGTCCGCCTGCGCAATGGATGCTGCTGATATAAGTAATGTCTCATCCGCTCCTGGCATCCCCCAGCTAATATTCTCTCCCACTGTCATGCCAAACAACTCACTTTTCTGCATGGCTATCGCTATTTTCTCCCGAAGTGCCTGCTGCCGATATTCCCTGACATCGATCCCATCCACCAGAATCGCGCCGGAATCCACATCATAAAATCGCATCATCAGTCCAGCCAGAGTAGTCTTTCCACATCCGGTGGCACCGATGACCGCCACGGTCTCTCCCTTGTGTATTTTCAGGCTGATATGAGAAAGCACGCTCTGGGTGCTTTTTGGATAGGCAAAGGAAACATCACGAAATTCAATTTCTCCCCGTGTCTGCGCTGACTCGTCGAAAGAACCTTCCTTCAATTCCGGCACACTTTCCAGCACTTCTTTTACCCGCTTCCAAGAGGCAAGCCCCCTGGAGATATTCTGAAACAGCATAACAAGCATCAGAATACCATTCAGAAGCTGCGTGGTATAGGTCAGCGCCGCCATAACATTTCCCGGTGTGGCGCTGCCGTTTCCTACCAACAAAGATCCTGCCAAAAGAATGATTGTGACAGCCACATACATCAGCGCGTTAGTCAAAGGATTCATAAAGGCAAAGATCACAAGAGTTCTCAGCTGCGTTCTGACCAACTCATCGTTTGCCTTACCAAAGCGCATTTTCTCATAAGCTTCCCGGACGCAGGCTTTCATGATACGGATGCCGGACACATCTTCCTGCACGATCTCGTTGATAGCATCCAACTGCGCCTGCAGTCTGGAGAACAGGGGATTCGCCCTCCATAGACAGACTCCAATGACACCCACCAGAACAAGACCGATCATCTGCAGCCCCAACATCCATATCAGGTGCAGGTCGGCGCTGCCTCCGTTGTTGACACCAAGGACACCGTCATCCACAATCCGGCTCATAAATCCTGGCTGCACCAGATCCATCATCACCTCGCCGACCATGAACAAGCCTGCGATAATGGCAAAGAACAGATATTTTTGGATATATTTCCACATGGTCGGCTTGTCCAGATCACAATGCCGTCCACAACCAGAACAAATAGTATTTTCCTGCATAAATCACTCCTTTTTTTCTTTAGATATCTTGATTGCATCACTGTTAAAAGAAATGGATGCAATGACAAAAACGGAAATGAAAAATGTCAAAATATCGGATACCGGCATGGAGTACAGAACTCCATCCAAGCCGAAAAAGTTCGGTAATAGAAGTGCAAATCCCACGCCGAACACAATCTCTCTGAGCATGGAAAGCATAGTGGACGCAGCTGCCTTCCCCATGGCCTGCAAAAAGATAAACACCGCCTTATTCACACAGGCAAACACAACCATACAAAGGTAAATCCGGAATGCCCGGACTGCAAATTCTGTATAGTACACGCTCTCATTGGCCGCGCCGAAAATACCGATCAGGAAAACCGGGAAAAACTCCACAATGACAAATGCCAAGATACCTACTGTTGCTTCCGCAGCCAGCAGCTTTGTAAAAAGCTCTTTCACCCTTTTTCCTGCCCCAGCTCCCATATTATACCCAACGATGGGGATACATCCGGCAGCCATGCCGACCACAATGGATATTACAATCTGGAAGAACTTCATTACGATCCCCACCACAGCCATAGGAATCTGCGCATACTGCTCCTGACCAAATACGGCATCCAGGGCACCATACTGTCGAATCATATTATTGATGGCGGCCATTGCAGCCACAAGAGAGATCTGCGACAGAAAGCTGCAGATTCCCAGTGTCAGCGTCCTGCCTACAACATCCCATTGCAATTTAAAATCCCCTTTGCTACATTTTACAGTTTTGGTATGAGTAAGATACCACACCGCCAAGACAGCCGTCACCACCTGGCCGATCACTGTCGCTACAGCAGCACCCATCATTCCCCACCGAAATGTAAAGATGAATACCGGATCTAGAATAATATTCACTACCGCCCCTGCAAGCGTAGATGCCATGGCAAATTTCGGGCTGCCGTCCGCACGGATGACCGGATTCATTGCCTGCCCAAACATATAAAAAGGAATACCCAGAGTGATCCAAAAGAAATATTCCTTTGAATGGCGGAATGTCTCATCATTCACGGTGCCTCCGAACATAGAGATAATCTGGCTGCTGAATGCGAGATAGATCCCGCACAGCACAAGGCTGAAAATAATCATAAGCAGAATGGAATTTCCCATGTTCCGGCCCGCATCCTGCATCCTGCCTTTCCCCATACTCAGGCTCACAAACGCACAACAGCCATCGCCCACCATCACCGCAATAGCAAGAGCAATCACCGTCAGCGGAAATACCACCGTATTAGCCGCATTCCCGTAAGAGCCGAGGTACGAGGCATTGGCAATAAATATCTGGTCAACGATATTATACAGTGCTCCCACGAGAAGTGAGATGATACAGGGGACTGCATATTTCCCCATCAGCCGGGAAACCGGCTCTTCCATCAGAAATATATTGTTTTTTGTTTCCATGTCTGATCTCCTTTCATGCAAAAACAGCGCATAACCCCGGCTGCTGGATTTACGCCGAGGGCTACACGCTGAATAAATATAACAGTATGTCTATAATCAAAAAACGCATGGCACGTAACTGGATTTACGCAGTTTAAGCCACACGTTCTTCTTATATATTGTACGCCTTTATCTCAATAAAATTCAAAGGTGATTTTGCACAAAAATTTTGTTGCTTATACTCGTATAACATATACAAATCACCTCCCAAACCTTCCAAATAGCCCTTTCTTCTCATACGGCTCACTCCTTACAGATACGACATTGTATCCCGTCTTTGCCACCACGCTTTTCAGTTCCTGCTCCGGAATGTCCTTCTCTGCAAGAATGACCGTCTGCTTCTTTGTATGTGAGCTTGTTACTTTCTTTACCTGAAAGGCATTCCTTACAGCCTCGTTGATATGTGCCTCACACATACTACAGGCCATTCCTTCTATTCCTACCACGATCTTTACCATAGAGTACCCTCCTTTACCTTCCTGAGATATGACAAATAGAAATCATTCACCTTCGATTTTCTATTTTATGGGTTAGCAAATACTAATCCATTCTTTTAAAAAGCAGCTACTTCAATGTTAGTTTTTGCTAACTATCTCAAGTATATTCCTTCCAGTAAGGATTTGTCAATAGTGGTAGCTTCACTCATTCCCTCATGACTTACTTCAAATTGTCTTTAAAAAATTCCGACATCTTGTCAAACGGAATGATATCCATTTGGTCATACAAATCCGTATGGACCGCATCCGGGATGATCATCAGCTCCTTGTTATCCCCTTTCAGTTCTTTGTACACATCCTTGCTGAAATAGCAGGAACCGTTTTCCAAAGCTTTTTTACAGTATTCGAAGTGAAGAAAGTTGGGAACCGCAACATAGACCATATCAATCTCTGTATTACAAAGTTCCTCAAAAGAAAAGACCGCATGGGGAATCTGATATTGTTCACACAATCTGTTCACCGTATGCTAACTGTTCTTTATCCCCTGGATTGCCAAAATCTCCAGGTCATTCATGGCTGACAGTTCAGGAAGAATATATTATATTATTGTGTTAAAAACTATTCACTCCGCCCCTTCCTCCAGATACGATAAAATTCCCATCGCCACTGCCCAGGCGATCTGGTTTTGATAGCTGTCTTCTTGTAGCTTTTTGGCTTCTTCCCAGTTGCTTAGAAAGCCGCACTCCACAATCACAATCGGCACTTCTGTCTTTTTCAGCAGATAATAACTCTCATTCGCTTTGGCCTGCCGATGATTCTCAGGGTCAACATAGGAGACCAGCTTCTCCTGTAAGGTCTCTGCCAGTCTCTTTCCTTCGTCAGAAGTTCCATAGTAGAAGACTTGCGCCCCATTGACCGATTCTTCGTGATAGCTGTTCTGGTGGATGCTGACCACACAGTCAGGCTGTGTCTGATTGATCAGCAGGCAACGGTTCTTCATATCCTGCACTTTTTTATTGGAAGTCTACTCTTCGTATAATCCTGCATCCGATTCCCGTGTCATCACCACTTCAATCTCTTGTTGCTGCAGAATCTTCTGCACTTTTTTAGCAATAATAAGATTCAGATCTTTTTCCAGTGAATCATCCACGCCAATCTTACCAGGGTCGTTTCCTCCATGTCCTGCATCAATCACCACAGTCCACTTGGGATCTGCGGACTTTACTTGCCTGCTTGAAGCCCGCTCCCAGCCTTTTTCAGCTAAGATGCACGCACATAGAATCAATACCACTGACATCAATAATTCCCATTTTTTTCTTTCCAACACACAAAAACCGCCGCATATACTTTACCTAAAATATATGCGGCGGTTCGCTACCTATTCTTCTTCCTTTTCTTCTTCCTTTTCTTCTTTTTTCTTTCTCGTTGCTAAGAAAACTAGGATGGCTAATATGATCAGCAGTATCAAGATCAGGATGATCCACCACGGCATCTGCGACTGCTCTCTCTGCGGTTCTTCAGCCAGAGCATCTGTCACTTCGGGTTCTGACGGAACGGCTGAAAGATTGTTCCCGGAGGCAGTCATGATGTTTTCATCTTCCGTTTTATCTGTCTCTTCTTCTTTCTGTGTCTGTTCGGTCTGCAGATCTTTAGTCTCGCTGTCTGTCTTTGTGGGTTCTGAGCGTATGACAGGAGAGGTGATCCTGCCAACGGTCACAACACTTTTATCTTCTGCATTCTCTGCTTCTTCTGGCTTACTCTCTTCTGTTTCTCTGATAGTATCGTCTCCAGCGGAGGGTTTCCTACTCTTTCGTCCGCCACTTGGTTTAGAGGGAGTATCCTCTCGCCTGTCGATCGGTTTTGTGTAAGTGTCACCGCAGCGGCTGCAGGTGTAGGTCATCTCGCCCTCTACGAAAACCGTCGGTTCCCGTGTCACTTTGGATTCATAGTTGTGTCCAAGCATAGGAATATTTTCCGTATAAGAATCCCCGCAAGAACAGCTATAAGTCATCACGCCGTTTTCTGTACAAGTTGCAGCTTTTGTCTCCTTCACACTGTAGCTGTGCATATGAGAATCCTGCGGCAGTCTGGGAACAGACTCCTTTCGGGTGATACCGCAGTTTGAACAGGTATAGATTCTTGTTCCTTCGGATATGGTGGTCGCTTTTATTTCACTGGTGATGTGCCAGTCATGTCCTGTGGCAGCGACCGATGCGCCAGAACTGATCTTTATCCCGCAGTCTGTGCAGAAGAGATCCCCACTGTAGCCTTTTTCCAGGCAGGTAGCGGCAACTATGTTTCTTCTTTCTGTACTCTCATGAGTACATTCTAACCTTGTGATGGTAACATCCGCTGTTACATTTTTATAATTATCCTTGTCCGCTCCGATATAGACCGCGGCGACTGTCACCGGGGCGTTAACCTCTAGAGCTGTGTCTTGATCTGTCTCCTTCCACTGCCAGTCTGTCGGAAGTTCTACCATGCTTACTTTGTTATATTTCCATGCCACATTTCTAACAGCCGACGGCCTGTTTGGAGCGTAATCTGCTCTGTTGATCGTCAGCGTCAATGTATCTGTACTGTCAGCAGTGGTGTAATTGTCCTGTTCAGCGATGCCGGCTTTGATGGTGTAGAGTCCGGCATTGGTGGGCAGGCCGGGAGTGTAGCCGGCCGAACTGTCCGCTGCATAGGAATAGTGTATCTCCCCGTCGAAGTCTCCGCCATTTGCCAGCGTCACAGCAGGCGGAGTGATCACAGCCGGGCAGCCGGAATAGGTCACAGTCTGTACCGTGTCGTTCCAGGTAATGATGGGCGTAGCCTTGGCAATCTGAAATTTCAATGTCTGTTTGAATACCAGGCCATTTCCTGTAACTGTAACCGTGGCTTCCCCGGCGTTGATGTTATCACTGTAAACCGTGTTGTATTTTGATCTATCCAATGTTGTGCCATCTATCGTAACGATAACATCTGGTCTGTGTTCCCTCCCATTATAGGTCAGCCCCACTGCATTGTTCAGAGCGACATCCAGTACAGCGCCACAAGCATCACACGTCTTTGTACTGTTGTCAAAATTGTGCGGCGTCTCATCTTTCGTCTTGCCGCACCCCGCAAATATACATATTTTCCAGTGACTGATCTCATCTTTTCCATTCCATCCATCCGGCCAGTCATGATTTTCGTGAATGGTCAGATATCCTGTGTACACTTCGCCTGTGCTTATCTTTATAAGATTGACCTCGTCTGTGTCCTGCTTCACCCCACAGTCCGCAGGCAGATAGCCTTCAGGGACACTAATCGCCTGATCCGCATGGCTTCCATCCAAAAAACTCCCTGTGCCGGAGTACACTACCACATTGTACTCGCTGCAATTAGCTGTAAAGCAGCCTCCGCTCTCAACTGTAAACACATCTTTGAAATCTCTGCTGCCCTGACTGCTCATGCCGTTAAGCTGCACGCCTTTTACCCCGGAAACACCCAACGTTCCACCGTCAGCCACGACTACTCTCCCGGCGGATATGATGCTGATGTCATCCGCACCTTCCGCCGTCAGGGTTCCTTTTACGGTTATCACAGAATCCGTTCCGCCGCTTGTGCCGATACTGATACCGCCATTGGCCACGACACAGGCATTTGCATTGACTGTAAGCGCATTGCTGTTGCCTCCACTGATATCGAGTCGCTGTTCAATTGTCAGATTACTCGTTGTCGAATTACTCGTTCCTGAAAAAATCAGATGCGTCTTCTGCGGGTCTCCTTTGATTTGCAGCTGATGAACAGAACATTCCCCTTCCGTCTCTATCGTCACTGTATCGTCAGGCAGGGTCACAGTCCCGCTGATTGCAGTGTCCTTTAGCTTAAGCGTCTTACTGTCTACATTCCATTCGTAGCCGTCTGTATACAAATTTCCTGGACTTGTATTCTCATCACTAAAATCAAGATCTGTGAACTGGCGCAGGACACCGGACGCTGCCCGGATACCAGTCTCATCCAGCAGGCTATCCACGTTCTCTCCCTCAGGACAGATGCGGCACTCCGAGACACTCCGATTCCCTGATACACTTCCCCCGACGCAATCTTCTGTATGCTCGGAAGCATACACGGCTGCTCCCCCTGCCGACAACAGTTGCAATACCATCACCGCTGACAGAAAGGCTCCCCCTATGCGATGTATTTTTAATCTAAAAACAGGTTTCATAACAATGATCCTCCAACTTGATTTGTTCTGCAAAAGACTGACAGACCTGCCAGCTTCTATTACAGAAAATTCCAATTTTTATCATAGTAGAATCCCTGTAAAAAACAAGTCCTTAGGCAAGAACGTTCATGTTCTGGCAGGAATGTTATAAAAAATCAGTTATGGTGCAATTTCCTGCACCATGGTATAATGGTCTTGGATTTTTATACGAACAGAGAGGGAATCAATTTTGAAGATTGCTTTAGTGGATGATGAACAGAAGTGTCTGGATGAGATAGACAGACTCTGTCAAAGCTTTGGAGAGAGCATCGGATGTTCCATAGAGACAGTCCCTTTTGTAAGCGGGGAAACGTTCCTTGAATCCTTTGCATCCGGCGGTTTTGACCTGGTATTTATGGATATCTATATGGAAGGCATCGACGGAATCAGTGCCGCACTTCAGCTGCGCAGACAGGACAATTACTGCCTCCTCGTGTTCTTGACTTCCAGCATGGACTTTATGCCAAACGCGTTCTCCTGTCACGCCTTTGAATATATCACAAAACCCTTTTCTAAAGAACGCATCTTTGACGTGCTCTTAGATGCTGTACATGTATTGCCGCAGGATTCAAAATACATAGAACTGACCATCGACCGAAAGTGTGTTCGTATATTTTTTAACGAGATCGCCTCTGCTGTCACAGATGCACATTACCTTAACATCACACTCGCAGACAGTGAGAAGCTGCGCTGCCGTATGACTATGCCGGAATTTATGGACAAGATAAAAGGCGATACCCGCTTTATCTCTGTCAACAAAGGAATCACAGTCAATGCGGAATACATCCTTGACTTTGAGAAAGGCTGCTGCATCATGGAAAGCGGCGCGAGATTCCCACTCCGCGTGCGTGACAGCGCGAAGATCGAGCAGATGACAAGAGACTATCATTTTGAAAACATACGGAAGCGTCAGACACACTCTGCCAGACGTTCTGTGCCAGCTGGCTAAGGAGGGCTGTATATGCATAAATTTTTGTTGGCGCTGATGCAGTTTCTGATACTCCTGCCCGGCGCAGCATCCTGCTACCTGCCGGCAAAGAACCGGATGAACTATTCTCTTTCTAAGACCGCCGTTCTGTGTACGACAGTACTCCTGCCTTACTGTGCTGCCGCTGCCTCGCTCTGTACGTTTTTTTCTATTGACGCAAATACGGTCCTTCTCCCGTCCCTTGTGCTGTTCTTTTTCCTGTACCGCCTCACGGTGGATCTGGAGCTGTCTTGCTCCCTCGCCATCTATGTAGGGGTCTGTGCAATAGAGACTTTTCCTGTACAGTTTGGTTATGCCTTTGATGCTTTACTCCACCCGTCCTCAAGTGCGGCAGAGCTTTCCTTAGAGGCAGCCCTATTCCGGCTTGGGGTCTCTGCCCTGCTACTTGCAGCTTTTGCCTATCCCGCCACGCACCATTTCCAGCGCGCAGTGGACAGTCCCGGTTTTTCGAGGATCTGGTATCTCACGGTGGTGCTGTCCTCCATATTTCTGATCCTCAACCTGTTTGCCGTACCGCAGTCCTACAGCACGCTCCATGCAGGGCGGATGCTGTTGATCTTCCCCCTGTTTGAAGCGGGGATGTTTGTGATGCTTGTAGCGATCTATGTGCTTTTTTACCGGGGTGTCCTTATCATACTCGAATATGCAGAGCTTCAAGAGCGCACAAGACTCTTTGAGATGCAGTCGCATCAATACTGCACCCTCAAAGAACACATGCACCAGACTGCAAGGCTGCGTCACGACTTCCGCCATTCTGTCGTCCTGCTCGTCTCTCTTGCCAAGACAGGTGATATCGACCGTATCCGGGCACACCTCGCAGAGTACGAAACCAGTCTTACCGAAAACGCCCCCGTACATTACTGTGCCAATGTCGCCTTAAATGCCCTGTTTGGCTACTACCAGGAGCGGGCAATCCTGGCAAAAGTTCACACAGACTGGCATATTGAACTACCAGACCCGCTGCCTTTTTCCGAGCTTGATATGGCGTCACTTTTTGGAAACCTGATGGAAAATGCCATCGCAGGATGCCAGACAGTCCCCGAAGAAGCGCGGTATTTCTGCCTTACCACAAAGATCTGCCATGGAAACAGCCTGTACCTGGTCTCTACCAACAGTTTTGATGGAAAAGTCAGAAAAAGCAAGGACGGATACCGCTCCACCAAACACAGCGGATGCGGTATCGGCCTTGCTTCCATCACTGCCGTCTCGGAAAAATACGGCGGCTTTACAAAAATCTCCAACAGCACTACAGAATTTTTGGTAGACGTGATACTGAAGATCCAGCAAGTGCAAAGATAAGCACTCTGTCAGTTTACATATTTTAAGATAATATCCCAGATCCCGGCCCGCTCAAGCCCAAGCTTCCAGGAGGCCGTCCCAGCCAGTTCGTATTTTTTGACAAGCTTTAATTTTTCTTCAATCGAGCGTTCTTCTTCCATCCACATCTGGTAGATGCTGCCCTCATATTCAAACTCGATATAATATTGTTGTGTTGTCTCATCCCACACTGGCTCTACCTGATTGTTAGCTGCTTTGGCATCTGCGCCATTCATTCCCAATGTCTCAAAGGTCACTTCGCCATTCTCATCCGTCTTCCAGAAACGGGTATAAAACGGCATAGCGTTGATCACTTTCTCTTTGGGCACTTCTGTCAGTGTATCCTGGATTCCTTTTTCCACAAATCCCAGAGATGCCACGCTCCCTGCCACTTCCGAATTGGACGGCGTCTCATCATATCCCATGATGATGACATAATCTGCCACTGCGCCTTGTTCGGTCCGGTTATAGCACAGATTGTGCGGCGCCGGCACATAGTTGTCCACAGAGAGCACGATGCCGTTTAAGCGGCACATAATGGACAGCTCCCGCACAAACTCCAGATAGGCTCTTGCACTGTCTTCTTTGATAAATTCCATATCCAGATTGATCCCGTCCAGATCATACTGAATCGCCTGTGCGATCAGATTGCTCACAAGTCTCTGCCGGCTCGAAGTCTTGGAAAAGATCTCATAGTCCTTGATGGTATCTTTGTATTTGATATCTTCCACCAGTCCCCAGACCTCGACTCCATTTTGATGGCAATGGTTGACATAATCCTGACTGGCCAGGGATTCGATACTTCCGTCGTCACTGCTTAAGAAAAACCACGTGGGTGAGATCGTCGTCAGGCCCTTGGCATCTGCAAGCACTTTATAGATCGTCTCATTGGCATCGGGATTCGTCACCTGATGCCACGCCAGATTGATGGTATAGTCTTTGGAGATATTGGTATAGACCGGCTCGGAAAACTCTGGCTCCTGTACCGTCTCCTGTGTCACTGCGGAGATCTGTTTGTTGCGCACATAACCGATATATCCGTCTTTTGTCAGGACTTTCGTCCATTCTCCGATCTCTTCGTCCTCTTCGAGCACATACATCGTACTGCCTTTGTCTGCTGTCGTCAGGATCGGACTCTTAATCCCTGCCTGATAACGCACCTGCGCTTTTTTCTGCGCCGTCACCACGTCTTTATTGCCAAATTCACTGACAATCTGCACATGATTGGGGTCTTCCCAGTATTCATAGGTAAAGTTTGTATATTTATTCACAAAGTCCAGCGCCACAAATGCATGTTCTCCATCTGCCCGCAGGATCACATAGTCTTCAGTCTGTTTGGCCTTGGATATGGTATATTCATTGCTTCCCACTCCTGTACTGACCAGTTCTGTGGGAAGTGCATACAGATACATATTCTCTGCTGCATCCCAGTAAAATCTGGGATTCAGATGTTGATAGACCGTCTCCACATTCAGGTAGACCCGGCCATCGATCAGTCTGCCTTTGTCTTCTAACAATTCATCATCGCACAGAATCGCGATCTCCTGGTCGTCGGTCAGTTGAAAATATTCTTTGGTATCTGCCAGTTCTTTGGACGGTGAATATTTATCATACAGCATCTTGCCGATCAGCACGCCGCCTACGATCACGATCAAAAGCATCGCGATCAGGATCGGGATGGCTTGCGGATTGCGTCTCCTTCTGCGCCTTTTTGGACGCTTTTTCTGGCTTCTTTTATTTTTAAGCGGCCTTTCCTGGCGCTCTTCTTCTCTTTCTTCCATATCGTCTCTTATCATGAACGTCCTCCTGCTCACTTTATCTCTCGTGAAAGGCTGCGCTTCACACACCTGTAACCATTAGTATACCACAAAGCTGCCATTCCCACCACCACAATCTCAGGACATAAAGACTTTTCTTCTCTTACTGTTCTATTGACAGATCTCCCGACAGCTTTGCTCTCATCTTGCAGTATGCACATCATTCCAAAAGAAGATTCCGTGATATATTATATTCCTTATAAATATGTACAGACTGCCCTTTTTGCATCCCTCCTTTACTTACCATAAAACAACTGGATTTTTTCCACAGAAATGTGAAAAGAATCAGAAACATAGACTTACAGCTCCATTATACACAACATGAAACGATTTTCAAGGATTATTCACAAAAATTTCAGAATATTTTCCTCTATTAGCAACAAGCCATACTTTACATATTTCTGATTTTTGTTTATACTATATTAAACTACAAATAATATAACAGGTTGTGAGCGCATGAAAATCGAAAAAATCAATGAAAACAAAATACGTTGTATTCTGACACGTGATGATTTGGAAGTTCGCCATATCAAGCTCAGTGAGATCGCCTATGGTTCTGAGAAAGCGCGTTCTCTGTTCCGGGATATGATGGAGCAGGCCTCGCACCAATTTGGCTTTGAGGCCGATAACATTCCTTTGATGATTGAAGCAATACCTATGCCGAATGAGTGCATTATTTTAGATATAACGAAAGTGTCAGATCCGGAGGAGCTGGATACCAGATTTTCCAGATTCTCCCAGAATACCTCGGATTCCCTGGATGAATCCGTCAAGGACTTTTTACCCGACGGTGCAGATGAGGTCTTAGATCTCTTCCAGAAACTCTTGGAGCATCGTCTGAAAAACACGCCCAAAGAGACCCGAGAGCAGCAGGCAGCCACATTGGCCAATGAGCTTGACATGAGAAAGCTCTATATCTTCCTGCGCCTGGATTCCCTCTTAGAGGCCTCCCGCATCTTAAAAGGAATCTATCACGGCGAGAACCGGCTGTATAAGAATCCTGACAGCACCCAATATCATCTGGTCATTACCAAGTCTGACCATACGCCGGAGGAGTTCAATAAGGTCTGCAATATCTTATCCGAGTATGGAGCCAGCGGCAAGTACACGATCAGTGGAGAAGCCTATATGAAAGAACATTTTTCTATACTGCTTCCTGATAAGGCGCTGCAGTCCCTCTCTGAGGTATGACGCGAATAGAGGCCGCCGCATACGCAGCAGCCTCTATTTTGTCTGATTATGCTCCTAAAAAATTATTCAGCCTTGCCACTAATACATCCGGGTCCATCCCATGTACCAGCGCTGCTTCTCCAAGACTCTCTGCCTGTGCAGACGGACATCCGATGCAGTGCATACCCTCTCTCATCAGAATCGGTATGATATTCTCATCCATCTTCACCAGGTCCGCAATGATCATGTCTTTTGTAATCTTTGCCATCCCAAAGTACCTCCTGTCGTTTTTCCATGTCACAGTCTGTCGAAAATGCTCTGTAACACTTTAGAACATATTATAAGCCTATTTACTTGCAAAATCAAGGGAGTATTGGTATACTGAATATGTATAAATTTTACAGTTCATGCAGTCCTATGAACTGCAACGTACAATTTCATAAGGTGGAGGGATGTATATGGATGCAAAGCGCTATATGATCTCTGACGCTGCCAAGATGGTGGATGTGGAATCTCATGTTCTGAGATATTGGGAAGATGAGCTGGAGCTGCCCATCGAACGCAACGAAATGGGTCATCGCTGCTATACAGAAGATAACATCCAGATGTTTCATCACATTAAGGAGCTAAAAGAACAGGGCTTTCAGCTAAAAGCGATCAAGGTACTTTTGCCGGAGATGGAACAGGGTAATGTGCCACCAGCGATTGTCCGCGAACCGGAGCCTCCTGTGGATATGGACGACAAGATGCAGCAGTTCCAGGTGATTCTTGGAAAAGTGGTATCTCAGGCCATACGGGAAAACCAGCAGGAGATGGGGAAGGAGTTAAGCCACCAGGTATCCACACAGGTGGTCAAAGAGATGGACTACCTCTTCAGGCTTCAGGAAGAACGGGAAGAGACACACTTTAAAAAATTGGACGAGCTGATCCGCTCCTCCCAAAAACAGCGAAAGATACTTGCCCTTGGCAGAAAAGCCAATAAGAAAGCCAAGGAACCCAAGATAAAAGAAGTAAAGATCAAAGAACCCAAAATAAAAGAGCCTCGTAAAAAGTCTTGGTTTTTCGGGGAGCGACCAAAAAAAGACATAGTCCTATAGGACTATGTCTTTTCTTTTTCTGTACCTCTTCTTTATTCAGCAGAGATCGCGTCGTTCGGGCACTCTGCCTCACAGGTGCCGCACTCCAAGCAAGCATCTGCGTCGATAACGTACTTTCCATCCCCCTCAGAAATAGCATCTGCCGGACAGACATCTGCGCAGGAACCGCAAGCTACACACTCGTCAGAAATAACGTATGCCATAGTACTTAATCCTCCTTAATTATTTTTTGATACCTTCTTTGGCTCTGTCCCTATTTTAATATAAAAAGGGCTAAGATGCAAGCGTAATCTTTGAAAAAGGGCTGGGAATGGGAGGGGGAGAGGTTTATCTCTACCCCCGGTCCATATCGCTGAATTTTGTCAGCTCTGGGATCCACAACAGGTTTACGGTTCCTATGGGGCCATTTCTCTGTTTGGCAATGATCACTTCTGCTACTCGTTGTTCTGCCTCGGAAAGGTCACGGTTATAGTAGCCTTCCCGGTATAAGAACATCACTACATCTGCGTCCTGCTCGATGGCGCCGGATTCTCTCAGGTCTGAGAGCATCGGCCGGTGATCGGGTCTTTGTTCCACGGCACGACTTAACTGTGACAGCGCTACCACCGGCACATCTAGCTCTCTTGCGAGAGCCTTTAAGCCTCTGGAGATCTCTGAGATCTCCTGCTGTCTGGAAGAAGCGTTGCTGTTGTGGTCTCCATTCATCAACTGCAGATAGTCGATGATCACAATCTTGATATCGTGCTCCATCTTAATCTTACGGCATTTGGAGCGAAGCATTGGCAGGGTGATGCCTGGTGTGTCATCAATAAACAACTTAGAATTGGCAATGTTGGCAGAACCCTCTACCAGATTCATCCACTCTTCGTCATTGAGGCGCCCGGTACGGATCTTCTGGGCATCCACATGGGATTCCAGAGACAGCATACGATTGACCAGCTGTTCTTTGGACATCTCCAGGCTGAAGATCGCCACTGCCTGTCCTTTTTTAAAAGCCATATGCTGTGCCAGATTCAGGACAAATGCGGTCTTACCCATCGACGGTCTGGCAGCGATCAGCACCAGATCCGAAGGCTGTAATCCGGAAGTCTTATAGTCCAGATCCATAAATCCTGTCTCTAATCCCGTCACCCGCCCTCTGGCTCTGGAGGCTGCATCGATCTTTTTCATTACGTTGATAACAACCTGTCGAATGGGAATGATCTCATTCCTGCCGCCTCTTTGTGCCAGTTCAAATACTTGCTTTTCTGCTTCTGCAAGGACTAGCTCCACCTTCTCAGAACCTGCATAACAGGTATTGGCGATCTGTTCATTCAGACGGATCAGCCTTCTTGAGACTGCTTTTTCTGCAACAATCTCTGCATAATTGTGAATATTGGAAGAGGCCAGAAGCGGACTCATCCAGCGCAGGATCTGCTCTGCGCTGCAAGCCTCTTCTGGCATCCCTTTTTCTCTTAGCCGGGTATGTAGCATCACCGGTTCCACTGGTTTTCCTTCATTATATAATTCTACCATCGTGTCAAAGACAATCCCCAACTGCTTCTGGTAGAAATCTTCTCCCCGTACCATCTCTGATGCGATCATAATGGAGTCATTGTCAATCAGCATGGCACCGATTACGGAATTTTCCGCTTCATCATCATGGGGCATCACACGTTTGATTAGTGCTTCTTCCATCCGTAACGCTCCTTAGGCTTCCTGTACGATCACTTTCAGCTCCCCTGTCACCTGCGGATGCAGCTTGATGGGAACCAGCGTCGTCCCTACGGATTTGATCGGAGTGGGAAGCACCAACTTTTTCTTGTCAATATCGAGATTCAACTGTTCTTTTGCCGCCTGTGCAATCTCTTTGGAGGAAATCGAGCCGAACAATTTTCCGCCTTCTCCTGCTTTAATCGTCAATGTCACCTGAACTTTTGACAGATCTGCAGCAAATGCTTTTGCATCTTCTAACCGCTGTGCTGCTAACTTATCTTCGTGAGCTTTCTTTAATTTGAGATCATTCAGATTCTTAGGTGTCGCTTCTACCCCAAGCTTTTTAGCAAAGATAAAGTTCCTTGCATATCCGTCACTGACCTCCACCAGTTCTCCTTTTTTTCCCACTGATTTGACATCTTCTAATAATATTACTTTCATTCTAATTCTCCTTCCTCAAACATCTGATCCAGGGTATCCCGCACTGCTTTCATAGCCTCTTCTATCGAGCAGGAAAGCTGTGCGCCGGCGATATTCAGATGACCGCCTCCGCCCATCTTTTCCATAATTACCTGTACATTTACCTCATCAATGGAACGTGCGCTGACATAGATCTTTCCATTGTATTCTGTCAATACGATGGATGCTTTCACACCCACGATATTCAACAACTCGTTCGCTGCCTGTGCACCCACGATGGTCGGGCTAGTCAGACCTCTGCCCGGACAGGTGGAAAGGGCAAAGCCCCGATACACCTCTGCATGCCGCACTGCCTCAGCGCGGGCTTTGTATTCTGCCATATCATTGCGAAACATCTTTCTGACACGGGTCAGATCTGCTCCGCACCGGCGCAGGAATGCAGCCGCTTCGAACGTACGTACGCCTGTCTTAGTCATAAAGTTATCGGTATCAATCACAATACCTGCATACATACAATCGGCTTCTCCGCCTTTTAGGCGCACATTGTCTGCAAAATACTGCAAAATCTCTGCGACCATCTCACAGGCTGACGAAGCATTGGGTTCGATATAGGAAAGTGCTGCATGAGAGATGGCCTCATTTCCCCTTCTGTGATGGTCAAATACCACTACGGTCGGGGTCATGGTGAGGATGTCCTCACATTCTGTATAGGTGGGGCGGTTGGTATCCACCACCACTACCACCGTATTTTTATCCACAATCTCTTTGGCCTGCCCGCTGCCGATCACAATCCCCGGCTCGGAACTGTTAATCTCTGTAAATAACTCTAACATGGGGCGTACCGACGTGGTCACATCATTGGCGACAATATAGGCCTTCTTATTCAGCGTCTTGGCGGCCCTGTAGATGCCCACGGCTGCACCAAATGCATCTGCGTCAGGAAGTTTGTGCCCCATAACCACAACCTTGTCCTTGCTCTCCACAAGCTCTCTTAAAGCCTGCGCCTTGACACGCGCCTTGACTCTGGTATTTTTCTCCACCTGCTGGGTCTTGCCGCCGTAATAGGTGATTTGATCTCTGGCCTTTACGACTGCCTGATCACCGCCTCTGGCAAGTGCTAAGTCCATGGCGCTGCGGGCATATTCCATACAATCCATATAAGAACCGCCGCCGGAACCGATACTGATACTTAAAGTAATGGCCATCTCATTGCCGATATTGACGGTCTTGATATCCTGTAACAGACTGAATTTATTTTCCTTGATCTGCGTAAGCGCTTTTTCCTGCATAACCACAAAAAAGCGATCTTTTTCTAATTTCCGCACGATACCGTCATAGGCATTAAAATATTTGTTGATCTTTCGCTCAATCAGCGCAACCAATAAGGAAGAACGGACTTCCTCCACATTTTCCAGCACTTCGTCATAATTGTCGATATAGACCAGGCTAACCGCCATGCGCTGTTCCTGATTTTCCCGGATATACCGGTTGATCTCGGTCACTTCAAACAGATAGAGTGCGATCAGACTTCCTTCAAACTCTAAAGAGCTGGTCAGATGACTGGAGTCGGCCCGCTCCTCCATGGTAATCAGTTTCATATCCACACGGTAATCCGATTCTCCGAACGTGAGTTCGATCTGTGTGTGAGTCTCTTCATCTGTTGGCAGCAGCGTGCGGCTAATCTCTGAAAAAATCGTGCTGATGCTGCGGCTGTATGCAGGGCCTTTATCCGTGATCTTCATAAATTGCTTATTCATCCAGATAATCCGCCCATCTTCTGAGAGAAGCGCATAAGGCAGTGCCAATTCTTTTAGAAGGTTCTTCTGGATCTGCCCGTAGCGGGTCGCAAAAGAGACCAGCTCTGTATAGATCACCGGTTTATTACGAAAATAGAGAACTCCCGCAATGATGGCATAAGCCACCACAAAACCGGCCATAACCATACCTGCATAAGAAGAGATCACATAGATCCAGACGTTCATAGCTATCAGGAGTACCGTCAGATATAGCGGCCATCGTACATATAGCCGAAGCTGTCCTTTTAATTTGATATCTTTCTTCATGATGATTGGGTTTCCTTGATTCAAATGTGTGATATGGTGTAGTCCGCAGTGCACAGCGAGAGAAAGCGTCGCTGTCTGAATACGCACTGCTCATTGCTTACGTGGACATTATACCATCAACCTTGGTTTTGGACAAGACGAATCTCGCAGTCTCAGGGGCATCCATTTTGTGACAGACCCGTCGCCCGCATACATTTCTCCTTATACAAAAACAGACACCGCCGAAGCGGTGCCCGAAAAGTTGTTCTTATTCTGCTGTGTAGGGCATAAGCGCGATATGTCTTGCTCTTTTGATAGCCACAGTAAGCGCTCTCTGATGCTTTGCACAGTTTCCGGTGATTCTTCTCGGAAGAATCTTGCCTCTCTCGGAAACGTATCTTTTTAATTTATTTACATCTTTGTAATCGATCTCATTATTCTCTTTGCCACAGAATACGCAAACTTTTTTTCTTCTGCGTCCGCCTCTTCTCATCTTTGGAGCGTCGCCTTTTTCATTTTTGGTGTAAGCCATGATGGTTCCTCCTTTTCTCATTTCTTATCAAATCCGATTGTTAATTGAAGGGTAATTCCTCATCGATTCCATCCGGGATATTCATGAAACCATCTCCGGCTGCTCCCATGGGACTCGGCATTGGTGCCGGAGCTGGTGCGGGCTGATAGCCGCCTCCCATACCCATATTGCTCCGGTTTGCATCCGAAGCGGCTTTGCTCTCTGCAAATTCGATATCGTCCAACACTACATCAGTAGTGTAGACTTTCTGTCCGTCACGATTGGTATAGCTCCCGGTCTGGATTCTGCCAGTCACTGCAACTTTGATACCCTGGCGCAGATACCGCTCTGCAAACTCTGCGGTACGTCCAAAGGCAACACAGCCAATAAAGTCTGCGTTCTGCTCTCCTTCTTTTCTGCCGAATCTGCGGTCCACTGCCAGTGTAAACCTGGCTACGGTCGTCACAGTCTCTCCATTGGCACTACGGATATCCGGATCTCTGGTCAAACGTCCCATTAAAATTACTTTATTCATCAACAATCACCTCTTATATGCTCTCTTTATGCATCTTTGCGCACACACAGATAGCGGATGACATTGTCCAGAATACGTACGCGCTTCTCGACTTCTGCCGGGCAGGTGCTCGGCGCATCGAACTGGATGAAATAGTAGAATCCTTCTCTCATCTTCTGGATCTCATAAGCAAGTCTCTTCTTGCCGCCGTCTTCCACTTCTGTTACAACACCGCCAAAGCGTGCAATAATGTCTTTCGCTTTTTCAACGGCTGTCGCTCTTTCATCATCTTCGATTCTTGCATTCACAATCAATACCAATTCATATTTGTTCATGCGTTTACCTCCTTTTGGTCTCTGGCACATAACTTTGGTCATGTACAAGGAATGTTCGGCTTATCCAAGCCATAATATATCACGAAATAAAACTATAACACATTTTCTCGTATATTTCAAGCTTTTTTCCGTAAACCGCGGGTATTTTTTTCCACCAGCTTCCGGGAAATCATAATCTGATGCCCGCAGCCCTCACATTTCAGCCGAAAATCTGCCCCTACTCTGAGGATCTCCCACTCCTGGCTACCGCAGGGGTGCGCCTTTTTTAATTTGACAATATCGCCCACTTGATAATCCATTGTTGTTCTCCTATTAAAGTTCCGCTTTTATTTGAGTTCTGCTTTTATTTGTTCCGCTTTTATTTGAGTTCCGCTACAGTCCTTTTGGACACTTCCAGGACTTCCACTGTTTTAAGTTTTTCTATAGCTGACTAAATATCTCTCCGATACTTCCCTGGATTAAGAGATCAGCTTTGGAGTCCATCGGGGTGACGGATTTGTTGATCAGGACAAGTTTGCTGCCTTGATAGTAGTCGATGAGGCCAGCGGCAGGGTAGACGGTCAGGGAGGTGCCGCCGATGATCAGTACATCTGCATGGCGGATCGCGCTGGTTGCACCTTGCAGAGTCGCCATATCCAGACCTTCTTCATAGAGTACCACATCTGGCTTCACAGAACCGCCGCACTTTTCACAGACGGGTATACCTTCGGATGTCAAGATATAGCGGGCGTCGTAGAGGGCATGGCAGCGCTCACAATAATTCCTGTGCACGGAACCGTGAAGTTCGTAGACCTTCTTGCTACCTGCGGCCTGGTGCAGACCGTCGATATTCTGGGTGATGATCGCCTGAAGCTTTCCCTCTTGCTCCCACTGGGCTAATTTTTGATGTGCTGCGTTAGGTTTTGCGTCTAAAGCTAACATCTTCGCTCGATAAAACCGATAAAATTCTGCGGTCTTCTGTCTGTAAAAAGTATGACTTAAGATCGTCTCCGGCGGATAGTCATACTGCTGATGATACAACCCGTCCACGCTCCGAAAATCCGGAATGCCGCTCTCTGTGGAGACGCCAGCTCCGCCAAAAAATACAATATTGTCGCTTTCACTGACCCATTTTTTCAACATATTCAATGCTTCTGTCATCTCATTATTCCTCCCATCTGTTATAACAGTTCCACAGTCACAGGATGAAGCCTTAAACTTGCTTCCCCTTCGACACACAGCGCGGCTGCATAGTCTTTATTCGGCATCACAAGCAGTTGACAGCTATAGTCTCTCTCCCTTATCCGCTGTACAATCTGGGGGCACAGCTCATCCATGCCGACATAAAAAGTGTCAAGAGGTGTGTAAAATCCTGTGCCCAACGCTTTTAGATAACTCTCTTTTACAGTCCAATACTGGTAAAAAAGTCGTTTTTGCTGCTCCTGAGGCGCACTATCGTAAACAATAAGTTCTTCGGGCTGGAGAGTTCTCTGAATCAGGGATTGTTTGGGTTCTGTTTTCATCTCCTGCACATCTACTCCCACTTCTCGGTCTGCAAGCGCCAGGATCACATACTCTTTAGAATGTGACCAGTTGACATAAATCGGTTCTGAAGTAAGAAGGTAGGGCTTCCCGTAGGGGTTTCTCCGATAGACTGCCGGACGCTCAATGGGCATATCCAAAACCTCCAAGCTGCGATTCAACAGAATCTCCGCTGCCAAATACAGCCGTCTGTCCTGTTCGCTTTTCTTTTTTACTGCCTCCGCCTGCCTGCAAGCAGACAGATATCCAGCCCATCTTTTGGTAAACGCTTCCTCCTCGGTCACCTTCATCGAAAAAACTTTCAACATAAATAAATTCCTCAGCCTCCCTGCTCTACCCACACGCCTTTCTCCATAATCTATTCTTTTTTATTTTACTATAGTTTTCTCTAAAAATAAACTGCTAAAACAATTCTCCCTCACCTCTTTAAAACTTTGATATCACCTCCCTGCACGCTGGCATTCGCTCATGATAACCAGCTCTCTTATCCCCTGGCAAACGTCGCTTACAAAAAATGATTGACAGATTCCCACCAATTCCTCTATAATGGTTTTAATTTATTTTACAAATGCTTTGATGGGGAGGAGTAGATGACATTCGGATGCACAGAGAGGAGATGGTTGCTGGAAATCTCCGTGATGGTGTCATAGAAGTAGCCCTGGAGCAGCGGACTGAACAGCAGCGGATCATTTGGTGCTTAGTAGACTTCGACGCGTTCTCGCGTTACAGAGAGACGGTATAGGCAGGTCCTGTATTGTATGAGTGCAGAATTTCTTTTCTGAAATTAGGTGGTACCACGGATATTTTATTCGCCCTAAGCGTAATGGCTTGGGGCGTTTTTATATTGTAAATTCTTTAACTATCAGCATATCAAAAAGGAGACTAGGTGAATGAAACAGATTTCTGGAAACAAATTACTTGTGAATGCTTTGAAAGAGGAGGGCGTGGAGGTCGTATTCGGTTATCCAGGTGCCTGTACGATTGATATCAGTGATGAACTGTATCGTCAGAATGATATTGATGTTGTACTGCCTAGGCATGAACAGGCGCTTGCGCATGAGGCGGATGCTTATGCAAGAACCACTGGAAAGGTGGGTGTCTGCTTAGTGACCAGCGGCCCAGGCGCTACCAATCTGGTCACGGGACTGGCTACTGCCAATTATGACAGCGTACCGCTGGTATGTTTTACAGGACAGGTGGCAAAAAATCTGATTGGAAATGATGCTTTTCAGGAAGTCGATATTGTAGGGATTACGCGAAATATTACAAAATACAGTGTCACTGTCAGAGACCGGGCACAGCTTGGACGGATTATCAAAGATGCTTTTTATATCGCCCGTACAGGAAGACCTGGACCTGTCCTGGTGGATCTTCCCAAAGACGTGATGGCAGAGATGGGACCGGCGGACTATCCTAAGACGGTCAATATCCGCGGCTACAAACCTTATACCAGCATCCATATCGGACAGTTGAAAAAAGCCATCAAACTGCTTCAGAAGGCCAAGAAACCTCTGTTTCTCGCGGGAGGCGGCGTCAATATCGCCCGCGCCAATGCAGAATTTACCAAGGTAGTGGAAAAGACAGGGATTCCAGTCGTCACTACGATCATGGGAAGAGGCGCGATATCCACTCTGCATCCGCTTTATATCGGCAATCTGGGTATGCATGGTTCTTTTGCTGCAAACAATGCGGTCAGCAACTGTGATCTGTTATTTTCCATAGGTACTCGTTTTAATGACCGTATCACAGGCAGAGTCCATGAGTTTGCACCTCACGCGCAGATCATCCATATCGATATCGACACGGCTTCTATCTCTAAAAATATCCAGGTGGATATTCCTATCGTGGCCGATGCCAAAGAGGCTCTGACCCGGATGACGGAGTATGTACAGGAAAATCATTGTGCAAAATGGCTCGCAAAGATCGACGACTGGAAACAGGAGCATCCTCTTGTGATGCGTCCCAACAGTCGTATGAGTCCGATGGATATTATCGGAGAGATCAACCGGCAGTTTGACGAAGCGCTGATCGTCACGGATGTGGGACAGCATCAGATGCTGGTCTCTCAATATGCCGATATCACGGAGAAAAAGCAGCTTGTCACTTCCGGCGGTCTTGGAACGATGGGGTATGGACTCCCCGGCGCTATCGGGGCACAGATCGGCAATCCAGGCGTCCCGGTCATCTCCATCTCCGGAGACGGCGGCATCCAGATGAATATTCAGGAGATGGCTACAGCGGTCTTGGAAGAGCTGCCGATCATCGTCTGTATCTTCAACAATGAGTATCTGGGTATGGTGCGTCAATGGCAGCATCTTTTCTACGGCAAACGTTATGGGATGACCAACTTAAAAGCAGGTGCCCTCTCCCGCCGCACAGACCGCCAGGAATACCCAGAATACACACCAGACTTTGTACGTCTGGCAGAAAGCTATGGGGCAAAAGGTATCCGTGTCAAGAAGAAGGAAGAGATCGCAGCGGCGTTTAAGGAAGCAAAGAAAAATAAAAAAGCGCCTACTTTAATTGAATTTATCATCGACCCGGACGATATGGTCTACCCCATGATCAAACCAGGCGGGACACTGGAAGATATGATTATGGATTGTTAATTTTATATCAGTGTAACTTAATTCAGCGCAGCGGGGCTGGAGCGGAACTACAAATCAGCGTAAGCTCAAGAAGTGCCCGGAAGGATGTCGGGGCGCACAGCGACCGGACATTCTTCCAGTGCCGGGGCACTTCTTGAGCTGGAGCGGAACTACAAATAGGAGAATACTATGAAAAAAAGATGGATTTCGTTATATGTGGAGAATCAGGTTGGCGTGCTTTCTAAGATATCGGGGTTGTTCTCTGCTAAATCTTACAATATGGACAGTCTGACGGTTGGTACTACGGAGGACCCTACGGTCTCTCGTATGACCATCGCTACGGTCAGTGATGATGAGACGTTTGAACAGATTAAAAAGCAGTTGAATCGTATGGTGGAAGTGATCAAGGTGATCGACTTTACGGATGTCTTTGTGCGGATGAAGGAGATTCTTTATGTGAAGGTGCTGCACTGTACGCCTGCGGATAAGGTGGAATTGTTCCAGATCGCGGAGACTTTTAAGGCGCGGGTGATTGATTATGGGAAAAATAGTCTGTTGTTGGAATTTGTCCAGACGGCTACGAAAAATGATGCAGTGGTGCAGTTGATGAAGAGTGAATTTAAGGATATCGAAGTGGTGCGCGGAGGGAGCGTGGGGATTGAGTCGATTAGCAGGATGGAGAGATAAAAGAAACAGCGACGGGTCAGAAAGCCCCCAGCACGCCCGGTTGTGATCAAATGTCTGCATAGAGTGTATCGGACAGTCGAAGCGTTTTGTGCGCCTCATTCGGACACAAGTGTCCGCCTGCGGCGTACAAAACGCTTCGACTGTCCGCTCCAATCTACACAGCACTATTCTTGACAATAGAAAGCTTGCTTTCTATTGTATGATCACAACCGGACGCGCTGGGGGCCTTCTGACCCTGGGGTTTGGGGAGATACAGTTGGGATTATAAAGGTTGGTAGTGCTTCTGTCCTTGGGGGGAAGCAGGTACTTATATGATTGGGGAGGAAGGTGATTTTTAAAATATGTCAGCGGGCTGCTTCTTTTACTAGGAGGATTTTCTGGCCTTGTTTTAACGTTTCTTCTTTTAATTCGTTTAGTGCTATGACGGCTTCGCAGCTTGTGGCGTGAGCTTTGGAGATGTCCCAGAGGGTTTCGCCAGGCTGGACTAAATGGATGACCATACCGGGCATCTTGCGGACGCGGTCCATATCTAAGGGGGCTTCTGTAAGGTCTTCTACCAGGGTCAGTTCTTCTTTTTGGGTAAAGAGGACTTGCATCTGCAGGACGGCTTTCATCTCTAATTCTTTGGCGTCTAACATGGATACGGTGAGTTGGTCCAGACACAGGAAGATCTGCCAGTCACTGTTGTCTTTGTTTTCTGGAAGTTCTGCGGTATGTTCAAAGGGAAATGCTTGTGTGACACAGGCGAGAGGCTGGCTGTCGTCTGAGGTGGTGTAGAGTACCCACAGTTCTATGGTTCCTTGAGTCAGGACGCCTTCTGTGCTGCTTTGTGTGTGTTCGAGATGAAGCCTTGCTCCTGTGCTTAGGATCTGCAGGATTCCGGGTTCTGTTTCTTTTAATTTCATACGGCCGCCGACGCGTGCACGGGAATCAGAGATACCTTCTACATAGTCCCAGCTGTACTGCTGGGTGCTGGGCTGTATCTCTTTGGTCAGGCTGTAGGCATCGCAAAGCACTTCGGCTGTCACCTCTTCAAAATACCGCATCAGAAGCTCTAATACGCCTTCCACACGCACCGTCCGGGGTTCGCCGTCATAATCGGCCTGAAGCTCCAGATCGGCTCTTTGAAGGGTTACTTCTGCTTTGCCTGTCAGATCACTTCTGCAGATTTCATTTTCGATCTCCTGGTGAAACGGCAGGCTTTGTTCTAACCACTGCAGGCGTCCGGGTTCGTCTTCACATTCGTAGAGGAAAAAGACCATCAGTTCTCCTTTTACTCGTAGTCTTCCCTCTTCCTGTCTGACTTCTGTACTTTGCAGCCTGGTCTCTTTCCAAATCAGACGCCGGATATTAGGACGTCCCGGCGGCAGATTGATCTCTTCCCGGATGCGGATGGTATCTTTTTTATGTATTACCTCCTGCTGAAGGCGGACAGGACAGGTCTTTACATACAATTCTTGTTCCTCTTCAGGACTAAGTACCAGAGGGACGGGCTGCTCTTTTAGCGCCTCCATTGATAAAGACAAGACACTTTTGATATTGGCCTTTCTGGAATGGATGGCAGAAGCATGCAGGTCTTCCATCTCCCAGTGAAAGTCCAGAAGATCGCCTTCTTCCATATCATTTAAAAAGATAGTCTCATCTACTGGGATGCTCCCTTCTAGGATCTCCGGCATCCGTTCGCTGCCTTCTGCAATATACAGGATTCGGTATAAAAAGACGCCACGGACTTTGGCTTTTCCTGCTTCTCCTTTTATCTCATCAACCTGAAATTCTCCCTGTTTATGGACAATCCGGAAGATATCCGGCTTTTGGTCGGGTACATTCAGATCTTCTTCCAATGTGATCTGGCTTACTGCCTTTCCTCTTTTATGGTTTAAAGTCACATATTTACGATCCAGTTCCATTTCTTCTATCCTTTCTGCTTTATTTATTTAACCATGATGCCACAGATTGCATCGGATTTTTACTCTTTTTCCCCTAGCATCATTCAAATACCACCGGCATCTCCAGATCCTGAAGTTTTAGTACCATATAAGGACAAGTAGTAGCTTCTGTAGTCTCCTCTCCATTTCCAGGTCCCAAAAGCTCCGTATCCACACAGATTGCATTACTGGTCAGATACAGGTCTTCCACGATGATACTGTAACCGCTGGTCTTCTGCTCTCCATAACCGATGCAGATATACAGATATCCTTCATCTTCATACGTCACCTTAAAAGGCGCTGCCTTTTTTTCTTCCAGCACATTTCTCAGTTCCTCCGGAACCTTCTCCAGATCCAGTACCGTAAAATCCACTTCTCCTACCCGCTCCGGATCTTGTGTGCTTACCCCACAGCCTGTCAGTATCCATATGATCAGTATCAAAAGACACCCTTTTCTCATACACACATCTTCTCCTCCTCATTTATTCTATCCTATGTAATCTTCCACTAATTCAGAACAATCTTGTATTCTTGTTTTCTATCATTTATAATAGATGACAGGGGCAAAAGGTCAAAAGATCCGATGCAAGCTCGCTTGCAAGAGGATTTTTGAACTTGGGACCCGCAAAACACCGAAAAGTAGCCATTTTTCACAGAAAAATGAGCGGATTTGAGGTGTTTTAGGATTGCGGGAGCATGAAATGCGGAGCAATCCGTGGCATC
>CAJUGG010000056.1 GCA_910585995.1 uncultured Lachnospiraceae bacterium | reverse complement strand
TTAAATTTGCATAAAAATCCTCTTGTATTTTTGTATATATTCACATTTTTCATGTGATATCAAAGAAAACTATAGACATTTCTCCAACAAAGTGCTACTATGATTTCACATAGATGGAACCGATTCCATACAGTGATAGAATTTCCACAGGGACAGACCTGTGGAAAAAAAAGAAGTCTCGTGGAACGGGTTCCACAAGAAAAGGAGGAAACACTATGAAAATGAGAAAAGTTGCAAGTATGTTATTGGCATCTGTGATGGCTTTGTCTTTGACAGCCTGTGGCGGATCATCCGGAGGAACAGACAGTTCTGACAGTACAGCAACAGGAAGTGAGGCTGCCAGCACAGACGGCGCTGTTACCTTAAGCATCTGGAGTCCTACCGACAAAGAAGCGGTAGAAGCTTGGTGGACAGAAAAATTAGCCGAATGGAACGAAGCTCACCCAGAGATTCAGGTAAGCAGAGAAGCCATCGACCGTTCTGATTCTTATGCATACGAAAATAAGATCACCACAGCCGTTACGTCCAATGACCTTCCTGATATTTTCTATGTGGACGGCCCAACAGTTTCTTATTATGCTGCCAACGGCATCATTGTACCGATGACTGATTATTTTAGTGAGGAAGATATGTCTGATTTTGTACCTTCCACTGTCGCACAGTGTACATACAATGGAGATCTCTATGCGATCTCTTCCACCGAGTCTTCGGTAGCCCTTTATTACAACAAAGATTATCTGACCGAATGTGGTGTGGATGTAGCAGATATTGACTCCCGCACGGTGGACAATCCGCTTACCTGGTCTGAATTAGAAGAGATTGCACAAAAATGTACGACCGACAGCTATGTAGGCACCCATATCATCATGGATCACGGCGAGGGTCTTCCATATGCATTGGAACCTATGTTTATCTCCAATGGAAAAGATTTCATCAGTGAAGATGGTGCTTCTGCAGAAGGATATGTCAACAGTCCGGAATGTGTAGAGACTGCAGAATACCTTGCTAATCTGATCGCCAATGGATATGCCAATATTGACCCGATTCAGGATGAATTCTTAAACGGCGCTTGCGCAACTATGTTGGGCGGTTCCTGGGATGTATCCATCCTGGAAGGAAGTGCAGACTTTGACTGGGGTGTTACCTATTATCCAGTATCAGACAGCACCAAAAAAGCAGTCTCTCCTTGTGGTGACTGGTCTGCAGCCATCAGCAAAGACTGTAAGAATGTAGATGCAGCTGGAGAATTTTTAAAGTGGCTGACCAATACGGAAAATACAGCTACTTATGCAGCAGCTATTGCAAAACCAGCTACCCGCAACTCCTCCTATGAACAAGAATCCATGGCAGAATATAAGGACGGACCTCGTGCCATATTCGTAGAGCAGCTTCAAAATACGGCAGTTCCTCGTCCAAGAACTCCTTCCTATTCCGTATTCTCCACCAAATATGCAGAAGCTATGACCAATATCTTCTCTGAGGCAGCTTCTTCTCACTCTGTGGACACAGCATTTATTCAATCTGAGCTGGACGGTGTCGTAGCAGCTTTCCAGGAAGACTATGATATGTACTATGCCAACTAACTAACAGCAACGAGCCTGACAAGCCCTGGGAGGATTTCCTGACGCCGACGCGGATGGACATTCTCCCGTACATGGGGCTTGGATGGCAAGTTGCGGTACTTTTATAAGAGAGGGAAAAATATGAATACTTCCAAACTGTCAGGCAGAAAAAGAAATGAACGTGTAGCAGCCTATATTTTCACTGTGCCAGCCATGTTTTTACTATTTGCATTTTTAGTTGTCCCGATTTTGTATACGATCCGCTACTCTCTGTTCCAGTACCAGATTGTAAGGCCGGACAATATCATCTTTGTTGGATTACAGAACTATCAAAAACTGCTTTCCGACGAGAATTTTTGGCTTGCACTAAGAAATACGGTATATTTTACGGTACTGGTTGTACCTTTCCAATGTGTGCTGGCACTTGCACTGGCCATGTTAGTCTCCTCCAAATTCCGGGGAGTCGCGATCTTCCGTACCATGTACTTCAGTCCGCAGTTAACCTCTATGGTCGTGATCTCCATCTTATGGACCGTCCTTTATAATTCCAATCCCAATACTGGCCTGATCAACTCTTTTTTGACCAGCTTGGGTCTGGAACCCATCAACTTTTTAAGCAATGCCAAGACAGCCATGAATTCGATTATCTTCATGTCCGGATGGCAGGGAGCCGGCTATCAGATGATGATCTTCTTGGCAGGCTTACAAGGAATCCCACGAGATCAATATGAAGCAGCCTCCGTGGATGGTGCCACCAAAGTACAGCAGTTTCTGTATATCACACTGCCCGGTCTGAAAGGAACGATTAAATACGTTGTCATGATCACCATGATTCAGGCTATGAAACTCTTCACACAGCCTTATGTCATGACCCAGGGCGGACCAAAGAACAGCACGAAGACACTGGTATATTATATCTACACCCAGGGCTTCCAGCAGGGGAACTTTGGATATGCCTGCGCGGTGGCTGCAGTATTCTTTGTGATCGTGGTTGTGATGTCACTGTCTATGAAGAAGCTGATCGCTGAAACTAACTAAAAGGGGAGGATGCCAATTATGAAAAAATCTATGAAAACAGCCAATTTCCTAACAAAATTTTTCTTTTATGCAGGAAATATTATCATTGGTATCATCTTTGTCTCTCCCTTAATCTGGATGATTTCCGCATCCTTAAAACCAGAGGCACAGATCTTTGCAAATATGAATTCGCTCACCACCTTTATCCCGGTGCAAGCGTCTCTTGACAATTTCAAAGAGGTATTTTCCCGTCTGGACATGGTACAGGTATTTAAAAATACCTTTGTCTATATTGCACTGATCCTGGTCCTGGACCTGTTGTTAAACTCCATCTGCGGATACGCACTTGCCAAGTTTGACTTTAAAGGTAAGGGCTTTATGTTAAACTTTATCGTGGCTCTTATGGTTATGCCCATGGAAGCAATTATGCTGCCTCTCTATATTGAGATGTCACAACTTGGCTGGGTCAACACCTTAGCAGCTCTTGTCATTCCTTTTGTAGCAAAATGTTTCTCCATCTACATGTTCCGGCAGTTCTTCTGTGATATCCCGGATGAACTGATAGAAGCAGCTGCCATAGATGGCGCAAGCCCAGTAAGGACCTTTTTTACCGTGGTAATGCCCATCTCCAAAACCGTCTATGCAACGGTATTTATCCTGGATTTCGTAGCGCACTGGAATGACTTTATGTGGCCGTTCCTTGTGATGACAGGTGAGAGTAAACGTACGATTCAGTTAGCGATTCAAGTCTTCTTTGGGACACAGCCGATTCACTATAGCGCAATCATGGCAGCTTTGGTGGTATCTGCGATTCCAATGCTGATTATGTTTATTTTCATGCAGAAGTATTATATAGAAGGAATTGCATCTTCCGGTATCAAAGGATAATTGACAAATGCAACAAAAGAAAGTAAACTTAATTCTGTAAGAGAAATGGAGAATTAAGGTATGGCTACAATTCAAGATGTTGCAAAACATGCACAGGTCGGTGTGGGGACCGTCTCCCGTGTACTAAGCGGAAAAGGTTATGTAAAAGAAGAGACTAGACAGCGCGTGCAGGCTTCGATTGAGACGTTAAATTATACGCCCAATGAGATGGCACGAAACCTATTTTTTCGTAAAAGCGGGATTGTAGCCGTAATTGTACCAGATGTGGCCCATCCGTTTTTTGCACAGTTTGTAAATGCCGCAGAAATGGTCTTATGTGAACAAGGCTATCAAACCATGATCTGCAACACGTACTATGAGCAAAATTATGAACAGCGTTATTTGGAAATGTTAAAGCAAAGACGGATGGATGGTATTATCTTTGGCGCACATACCGTCTTAGATATCTCACAATATGAAAATATTCATCTTCCCATTGTGGCACTGGATCGGGATCTGGGCGAAAATATTCCTTGCGTCTCGGTCAATCACAAGACCGGCGGTAAGATGGCTGCAGAAGAACTGATCCGCTCCGGCTGCCGCAATGTGGTACAATTTGTCGGCATCAAAGAAGAAAAAGAAGTATCCACACCGTCCAATGTGCGTCATGACGTATTTGAGGAGACCATGAAACAACAGGGGATTCGCTGTCAGTCGCTTCATGTCAAATGGCCCACACCAGATACCAGTTATTACCGGAAAGTATCTGCCAAGCTTTTGGAAGACTATCCCGACGTAGACGGCGTATTTGCCACGGATCTGATGGCTATGGCGGTCTTACAGGCTGCACAGCTCCACCGGAAACGAGTACCAGAAGACCTAAAGCTTATCACCTATGACGGCACCTACTTGATCGAACTGGCTTATCCACGAATCACAGCGATCATCCAGCCAATTGACCGATTAGCAAAAGAAGCGGTGCATCTGGTGGTGGATTTAATCCATGGCAAATCAATTCAAAATAAAAAGATAGAACTGCAAACTGTACTGCGTCCCGGAGATACCACAATGGGAGACTAATGCCTCCCCATTGTGTATTTTTATATAGAAAAATGCCTTCTAAGATGCAGGCCATATGCAAATGTAATAGAGACGAGGTTTTAAAAGAAATGAAACAGATGACACTAGAAGAAGCAAGACTTTATGAAAAAAATCAGGGATCCTTGATTTTGCCGGAGGAACGTCCGGTATTCCATGTCACTCCATGGATTGGCTGGCTAAATGATCCCAATGGATTTTCTATCTACCAAGGCGAATATCATCTTTTCTATCAATATTATCCCTATGACATTCACTGGGGTCCCACACACTGGGGACATCTAAAGAGCAAAGACTTCATTCAATGGGAGCGCCTTCCGGCCGCTTTAGCTCCAGATACTGCATATGATGCACAGGGAGTCTTTTCCGGCAGTGCGGTTGAACTGCCGGATGGGCGTCAGCTCTTGATGTACACCGGCGTGCAAGGCAAAGACAACACCCCGGAATGTCATCAGACACAATGTATTGCTATCGGTGACGGCATCAATTATCAAAAATACGAACATAATCCGGTCATCACGACAGATGACATCCCTGAGACCTGTTTTGCAAAAGATTTCCGTGATCCAAAGATCTGGTGGGATCAGGAAGAACACTGTTATTTTGCAGTGGTAGGCGTCCGGGTCGCAGACAGCAGCGGAGCTGTGGCACTGTTTTCCAGTAAAGATGGATTGTCATGGAATTATGTGAATATCTTAGACTATTGTAGAAACGAATATGGCAAGATGTGGGAATGTCCCGACTTTTTTGAGATCGGTGAAAAAGCACTCCTCATAGTCTCTCCCCAAGAGATGCGCGCACAGGGCCTTACCTTCCACAATGGAAATGATGTGATGTGCCTGATTGGAACATATGATCATACAAAACATCAGTTTACTAGAGAACGAGTGGAAGCCATCGACTATGGTCTTGACTTCTACGCACCCCAGACTTTGAAGACGACCGATGGCCGCCGTGTGCTGATCGGATGGATGCAGGCATGGGAGACCAGCCATCTGTGCCCGCAAGGAGCCAAATGGAACGGACAGATGACGACGCCAAGAGAACTTACGTTCGATCACGGGCAACTGCTGCAAAACCCTGTTAAAGAGCTTGCTGCATACCGCCAAAACTCCGTTATCTATACCAACGTTCCGTTTCAGCAGCACACAGAACTATCCGGAGTATCTGGCCGGGTACTGGATATGACCGTCAAAGTCCGCCCGGAGCATGACCAATCTCTAGAGTATTTTACCATCCGGCTTGCTGCCAATGAAGCGTACAATGTCGCCCTCAGCTATGATCCTCTGCGAGGCACCGTCTGCTTAGACCGCACCAACTCCGGCTTTTGCTACAACATCATCACCAAACGGGAAGCACCGGTCAAAGATCAAGGAGGCAAGATTGATCTTAGAATCATCCTGGATCGTTTTTCCATCGAAGTTTTTCTGAATCACGGAGAACAAGTAATGTCCGCCTGCATCTACACCCCACAAGAGGCAGAGCAGATCTTTTTTGAGGCAAAGGGAAGCGGATGGTTCGATGTGGAAAAATATGAGATTAAAGTCTGAACACAACACCCCGCCTACTGCGCTCTTAGGGCGGGGTATTTAAAGCATCAATTTTGTGTCAAAACGGCCATTTTGGCATATGAGCATCCCCTACATGCAGATCTCAAAACACGGAACCCCTCTGTAAAATCCAACAAAATACCCCGCCCACCACACTGCTGCGGCGAACGGGGTATTCAAAAGGGGAGGATAAGTATTCAATTTATCTTTTGTTTAGTGATAGTATAGCCATCTTGAGAAAAGATATACACTAGATTTGAAAAAAGTTTTGTCTCCTTTCAAAAAAGACTTGTTATGTAGTTTTGAATACTATATAATGAGTATAGAGGTGATAAAATATGACGATTGATCCCCAGGATATTTTGAATAGTATCCTTACAAGCTTAGAGAGGATTGACTATATCAAGCCCAAAGAGATTCCCAATATTGATCTGTATATGGATCAGGTCACGACTTTTATGGAGGAGCATCTGCATACTTCCAAACGCTATCCAGATGATAAGATCCTGACGAAGACGATGATTAATAATTATGCAAAGAACCATCTGATCCCGGCCCCGGAAAAGAAAAAATATTCCAAGGAGCATATGCTGCTTCTAATCTATATCTACTATTATAAAGGATTGTTGTCTATCAATGATATTCAAAGTCTTTTAGAACCTTTAACCGAACGGTATTTTCATACCAAAGAGCCTTTGAATATGCAGTCCATCTATGAGGAAGTCTTTAGTCTTGAGAAAAGCCAAGTGGAAAAGATGAAAGCAGATGTGATCGAGAGTTATAAGATAGCGACAGAGACTTTTGCAGATGCACCAGAAGAGGAACAGCAATTCCTCCACATCTTCTCGTTTATCTGTCTGTTAAGTTTTGATGTCTATGTCAAAAAACAGGTCATTGAAAAGCTGATCGACAGCCTTCCGAAAAAAGAACACAATAAAAAGCATAAAGAGTCATAGAAAGAAATGCCGTGTACAGAAACTCTGTACACGGCGTTTTATACCCCCTACACTTCTTCGTTCATTCTCCGAAACACCATATCATATCCGTCATTTCCATAGTTTAGCGAGCGATTCACACGGCTAATGGTCGCTGTAGATGCGCCGGTCTTCTCGGCAATCTCCAGATAGGTCTTTTTTTCCCGAAGCAGTTTTGCCACTTCAAATCGCTGGGACAGGGACTGGATCTCGTTGATCGTACATACATCTTCAAAAAACGTATAGCACTCTTCCATATTTTGAAGACTTAAAATCGCACGAAACAGTCCATCGGTCGCCTCATTTTGAATCCTTTTACTCATCTTCATCCATACCTCTGCTTGCAGAACTATTTTGCAACTCTGTCTCTATATTTTAGCACACTAAAATTATAAAGTCCAGCATTTTCCATACAGAGTTACGAATTCCGATATTTGTTGATAAAAGGATACAGCTTTTCTCTCGTGGTATTGACCACCAGCTCTTCCGGGAAATCACATTCTTCGAGAAGAGGAAAGATGAGTGCATGGTTTAAGATATCTGCATCACAATGGGCATCACTCCCCATAATCACAGGAACTTGATATTTTTTGCACAAGCGCAGGATCTTCAGATCATTTCCACGGGAATCTTTACGAAAGCCATCGGGATTCAGAGAATTATTGTTAAGCTCTAATAAAGTATGATATTCCTTAGCTGCCTGTACAATTGCTTCATAATCCAAAGGATACCTCCCATCATCGGGATGGCCGATAATATTGATATGGGGATTCTTCATCGCCTGAATCACACATTCGGTATTCTGCTCCCGGCTCCCTGGTGCAATGCAAGGGGGATGCAGACTGGCAATCGCCACATCCATCCTGCCAAGATAGGGTTCTTCTAAATCCACGTTGCCCTTCTCATCGAGGATATTTAACTCTACGCCCAACAGCACCTCTAATTCTTCCTGCTGGCGCCTGACCACTTTTAAATTTTGAAAATAAAACGCATGGCAGCTGCCTGGCATATTCGGAGCATGTTCTGTAATTCCATATACTTCCAGCCCTTTTTCTTTAGCTGTCTGTATCATCTCTTTCATAGTATTATAGGCATGCCCGCTGGCAATGGTATGCGTGTGTATGTCCAATATATCTCTCATCTTTTAGCACCCCTCTAACAGTTGATCAAGCGCCTCTACTGCCTGCTCCTGGCTGGTCACTAAGATGCCCTGCATCCCAAGCGCCCTGGCAGTCTCTATATTGGCGGGTGAATCGTCTAAAAACACAGATTCTTCCGCTTTTAATCCATATCGCTCCATCAGCATTTGATAGATCTTTGGATCTGGTTTGATCTGATGGACCTTATAGGATAAGATCCCTCCGTCCAGTTCTTTTAAAAAGGAAAGTGCATGGGCTGCCTCTGTCTCCACACGATAAGAGTAGTTGGAAAGGCAATAGGTCCGATAGCCTTCTTTTTTCAGAGAGCGAATCCATTCCACCGAGTACGGGCGCTCCCGCACCAGTGTGGACAGATCAGAAAATACCAGCCGGATCTCCTTCTCAAGCTCTGGCGCATTTTGGATAAATGCTTTCAGAAGCTCTTCGTTAGACCATACGCCACGGTCGATCTCATTCCACTGGGGGCTTCGCATCATGGCATCGCCAATCCGCTCCAAAGTCTCCCCGGTAAAACCAAATCTGGCAATATGCTCCTTCCAGCAGTAATCCACCAGCACATTTCCAATATCAAATATAATATTTTTTATCATCATTTCAGGCTCCTGTTGAACGGAAGATAATGTCTCCCCTGCCAGGTCCGTTGGATACCATCGTAATCGGAAAACCAAGTTGTTTTTCCACAAACTCTACGTAGTTTCTACATTTTTCAGGGAGATCCTCATAGTTGCGGATACCAGAAATATCACATTTCCATCCTGGAAGGATCTCATAGACAGGTTTTGCTCTTCCCAGCAGATAGGTAGCCGGAAATTCTCTGGTCACTTTTCCATCGATCTCATAGCCGACACAGACAGGAATCTCATCTAGATATCCCAACACATCCAGCACAGTAAATGCCACATCCGTCGCTCCCTGTAAGCGGCAGCCATATCTGGAAGCCACACAGTCAAACCATCCCATCCGTCTGGGACGGCCTGTCGTTGCGCCGTACTCTCCGCCGTCTCCGCCGCGATTGCGAAGTTCGTCTGCTTCCTCTCCAAAGATCTCACTGACAAAAGCTCCTGCGCCTACTGCGCTGGAATAAGCTTTGCACACAGCAATCACCTGCTTGATCTCATATGGAGGAATCCCTGCGCCAATCGCGCCATAAGCTGCCAGTGTCGATGAGGAAGTCACCATCGGATAGATCCCATGATCCGGATCTTTTAACGTACCAAGCTGTCCCTCCAACAAGATATTTTTACCCTCTTTCAATGCCTCATGCAGATAAGAAGAGACATCACACACATAGGGTTCTACCATCTTTTTATAACTCATCAGCTCTTCAAAGATCTCTTCCGTCTTTAAAGGCTGTGCATGATACAGATGCTCCAGCAACACATTTTTCTGCAGAATCACCCGCTCGATCTTCTCTTTTAGCTCTGTCTCGTCCATAAAGAGTTCGCTGACCTGAAAACCAATTTTAGCATATTTATCAGAATAAAATGGTGCAATCCCAGATTTGGTGGAACCAAAAGATTTGCCGGCCAGACGCTCTTCTTCCAATTGGTCAAATAAGATATGATAGGACATCACAATCTGTGCGCGGTCGGACACCAGAAGCTTTGGCATCGGAACCTTACGGTCTACAATCCCTTGAAGTTCCCGAAACAGCACCGGAATATTCAGTGCGACACCGTTTCCGATAATACTGGTAGTATGTCCATAAAATACACCGGACGGCAGCGTATGCAATGCAAATTTTCCATAGTTATTCACAATCGTATGCCCCGCATTAGCACCGCCTTGAAACCGGACGATGATATCAGATTCCTGACCCAGCATGTCGGTAATCTTCCCTTTGCCCTCATCTCCCCAGTTTGCTCCTACAACTGCTCTTACCATCTCTACATTTCCTCCATTTCACAGATCTTGTATCATCTGTCTTATGTGTTTGCCCATGGTCATCTCCTCATAAAACCACAAGCATAGTTACCAGTGCATCGCCTGTATACAGACGTTGCAACGCCGTTACTAGTATATCCCAAAACCCCCCACAAGTAAAGCGGTATGGGACGAAAATTTGGGTTTTTGTGATTGGGAGAGCGACGGGAGAGGCAGAGACGCGGGGCAGGGGGTAGGGCAAATGTCTCACCGCATCCCCGTCGCTCACTTCACTGAACTACCACATACTGATGTATATAATAATACCTTCCTTCGTTTTCTAAGTAGGCGGGGGCTAGGTATTGGATCTCGGTGTCTTCTTCATATTGGTCGCTGAAGAGATAGCTCATATTTCTGCCGCTGGTGATCACACACCCTTTTTGTTCTAACAGAATCTGGCGGATGTCGGTAGTTTGTATTCCGACATTTTTTAGTCTTTCCTGATAAAGAGGACTTTTTACGACCCAGCCGCCTAAATCTGCATAGTTTATGGGATGCGGATGGGTGAACAGGGAGATCTCATCGGTGATAGGCGCAATCAGAGGTGTGGTCAGCAGATAGAATTGATCTGGGTGAGCGGTAAAATATTCTTCTAAAAGTGCCCGGTCTGTGTTTTGCATCTGTATCATTTTCTCCCGTTGATAACAGCGCACTCCGTTTATAAGAGCCAGGACGAACAGTAGTAATGTCAAAGGAATCCATAACTGCTTTTTGAGTGTCTGTCTGGGAAGCAGATGCCTGCCTTCGTGGAGCCACAGACCTGCGGCAGTCATAATCATCAAAAGCTGCATCACAAATAAGATCCGGTACAGAAGTCTTCCCTGCCAGGCCAGATACAGCCACATGGTCCCCATGGCTGCTGCCACCAAAAGACCCGCGACCAGATGATCGTATACTTTCCTGCGGATACTGAAGGTTAAAAATCCAATCCATAATAATGCCATCAGCAGATTCAGAGGGGAGAGAGATTCTCCATACTGGTCCATCAAAAAACTGATCAGAGAGGCCCTCACCGCCTGTTTTACCTTTTCAAGCGGAGGGATCTGATCTTTTTCTGTCTGATACTCTGCCACAGCCTTTAAGAGATCTGTGGTGATCTCTGGCCTGCCGGTCAGATCATAGATATCCAACGCTTCAAAGATCTGCTGGCCGGCAGGATATCTGTCATAAAAATCCCTGCTCTCTTCGTAAGGCGGTATGCCAGTATAGTCATAGACTTCTGTCCGCGCGTCATTAAATGTTAAAAAGTCCTTCCACGCCTCAGAGTGATACGCCCACTTCTGACACCCAATCATAAGGAGCAGTCCCAGACCCAGTATTGCCGGGAGATGCCACGTTTTTTTAATCCCTTCCCGATAGACTTTCAAGAGCCAGCAGATCCCTCCTACCGCCAGGATCACAGGGGCAAACTGAAACCGTAAAGAGATGCCAACCAGTACCAAAAGTGCAGTCACTGCCTGCGTAGAGATGCTAAGATCACCGGTCAGATACCAGAAAAGCGTCATGGCCAGCAGGATGCCCGCAGTCGTTGTATAGGTAATGCTCACATAGTTCTCCCATATGGCAATCAAAAAGACAAGCAGCAGATTGCCCATGATCCAAAAGCGGTCACTCTGTTCTCTTAAGCGGTCCCAGACTCTTCCTGCCAAAAGCCCAAATCCCAGCCACTGCAGCCCGCACAACAGGATTCCATACCAGTTCAGCGCCGGACATGCCCGATAGAGCCAGGACAGCGGATAGGCAAGAAGCGCCCGGATATAGATTGCATGTCCGTCGGGGCTTCCGGTATAGGCTCCGCTTAGGATTCCCTCCAGTTCCACATCATCATTTACATTGTAATTGACCGGCATCCACAGGCAGGTTCCAAGGGCCAGCAACGCAACAAACCCGTAGACCGCCAGTTTTTCCCATCGTATCTTATCTTTCATCACACACTCCCCAAGCTGTCCGTTCTCTAGGAAAAATCAAACAGCGACAACTGATTGGACTCCGGCAATCCCTCTAAAAGCCCCAGATCACTCATCAGATCAATCACGGTCTTGCTGAGTTTACTGCGCTGGCGCAGATCATCCCTGGACAAAAACGGACCCTGGGCGGCTGCCTCCACCAGTTGATCCGCTGCCTTGTCTCCCAATCCCTCAATGGTGGACAACGCCGGCATCAGTTTTCCGTCAATAATCTGGAACTTATGCGCTTCTGCCCGGTAGATATCCACCTTCAGAAACTCATAGCCTCTGGCATACATCTCCTGTACACTTTTCATATCTTTTAACGTATCCTGCTCCTTCTTAGACAGCGTATCGCTTCTGCTCTTGTAATCCGCCAGATAGTGTTCCAGTCTCTCACGCCCCTGACACATGATCTCATAGTCAAACGCCGAGGCACGAATACTAAAATAAGCCGCATAATAAGCCAGCGGATAATTGATCTTGCAGTAGGCTATCCGCCAGGCCATCATCACATAGGCTGCTGCATGGGCCTTAGGAAACATATATTTGATCTTTTTGCAGGACCAGATATACCAGTCCGGCACCTGATGTTCTTTCATGGCGGTCTCCCACTCCGGTTTTAGCCCTTTGCCTTTTCTGACACTCTCCATAATGGTAAAAGACTGCTCACTGTCCATTCCCATGCCGATCAGATAGACCATGATATCGTCTCTGGTACAGATCGCTGTGGAGATGGTCGCTTTTCCCTCCTGAATCAGCGTCTGAGCATTGCCAAGCCACACATCAGTTCCATGCGCAAGCCCTGCGATACGCACAAGATCAGAAAAGTGTGTGGGATGTGTGTCGATCAACATCTGCATGGCAAACTCTGTGCCAAATTCCGGGATTCCAAGGGAGCCAAGTTTGGTTCCTCCGATGTCTTCGGGCTTGATCCCCAGAGCATCGGTATTCTGAAACAAAGACATCACCTGAGGGTCGTCCAACGGAATCTTGGTGGCGTCAATCCCTGTCAGATCCTCTAACATACGGATCATCGTGGGATCATCATGCCCCAGGATGTCCAGTTTCAAAAGGTTGTGGTCGATGGAATGGTAGTCAAAATGCGTCGTCACAATGTCCGTGGTCATATCGTTGGCTGGGTGCTGTACAGGGGTGAAAGAATAGATGGTCTCTCCAATGGGCAGCACAATGATCCCGCCGGGATGCTGTCCGGTGGTCCTGCGGATGCCGGTGCACCCCAGTACAATCCGGTCGATCTCACAGTTTCTCTTGCTGCTCCCCCGCTCTTCATAGTATTTTTTTACATAACCAAATGCTGTTTTATCTGCCAACGTTCCGATAGTTCCTGCCCGGTATGTCTGCCCGGCGCCAAAGATCACCTCGGTATATTTATGTGCCTTTGACTGGTAATCACCGGAAAAATTCAGATCGATATCCGGCTCTTTATTTCCTTTAAAGCCCAAAAATGTCTCAAAAGGAATGTCAAATCCCTCTTTTTGCAGCTTGTGACCGCACTTGGGACAATCTTTATCCGGCATATCGCAGCCCGCCATACCTGCGTATTTTTTCACTTCTTTGGAATCAAAGTCGCTGTAATGGCAATGCGGGCAGATATAGTGGGGACTTAGGGGATTGACTTCTGTGATTCCCGCCATGGTCGCCACAAACGAAGAGCCAACGGATCCTCTTGATCCCACCAGATAACCGTCGTCATTGGATTTCCACACCAGCTTCTGTGCAATGATATACATCACGGCAAAGCCATTGCCAATGATGGATTTCAGTTCTCTCTCTAAGCGCTCTGTCACTACTTCCGGCAACGGGTCACCATAGATCTTCTGTGCTTTTTGATAGCAGATCTCCCGTAAGATCTTATCCGAATCCGGGATCACCGGCGGACATTTATCCGGCCTTACCGGAGAGAGATGTTCACACATATCGGCAATCATATTGGTATTTTCAACAACCACCTCCTGCGCCTTCTCGCTGCCCAAAAAGGCAAATTCCTCCAGCATCTCTTCTGTGGTCCTAAGATACAGAGGAGCCTGATTGTCCGCGTCTGCAAACCCCTTGCCTGCCATGATGATCCGTCTGTATACCTCATCCTCCGGATCCATAAAGTGCACATCGCAGGTGGCCACCACCGGCTTTTGAAACTCTTCTCCTAACCGGATGATCCGGCGGACATTTTCCCGCAGGTCTTCTTCGGATCTGACAGGATTTTTTTCATCCCGTAGCATAAATGCATTATTTCCTAAGGGTTGAATCTCCAGATAGTCATAAAATTCCACGATTCTTGCAATCTCCGGCCTGGATGCCTCTTTTAGAATCGCCTGGTACAGCTCTCCGGCTTCACAGGCGGAGCCGATAATCAGTCCTTCCCGGTATTTGATCAGCTCGCTCCTTGGAATCCTGGGCCGTCTGGCAAAATAGTCCAGATGCGACATGGATACCAGCCGGTACAGATTCACCCGGCCAATATCATTTTTTGCCAGCAGAATAATATGATAAGTGGGCATCTTCTTGATGGCCTCTGTATTGGCAAGTCCCATCTGGTTGATATCATCCAGAGTTTTTGCATCTCTTGCCTGAAACATCTCAATAAATTTTACAAAGATTTCTGCGGTGCAGGCTGCGTCATCCACTGCGCGGTGGTGATGTTCTAATGATACATGCAGAGCTTTTGCCACATTGTCCAGCTTAAATTTATGTAGAGCAGGCAGCAGAATCCGCGCCATAGGGATGGTATCTCCCACGGTAAAATCCGTCTTGATCCCCAGTCGTCTGCAGTTTTCCTCGATAAATCCCACATCAAAAGCCGCATTGTGGGCAATCAGTACACATCCCTCACAAAAATGCAGAAAATCCGGCAGAATCTCTTCGATCACCGGCGCATCCATCACCATCTCATCATTGATACCCGTCAGCCGCTCGATCTCAAAGGGAATAGGTTCTCTTGGATTGACAAAGGTACTGAAGCGCTCTGTGATCCTGCCTCCTTCTACCTTTACTGCTCCGATCTCAATGATCTGATTATGCACTCTGCTAAGTCCAGTGGTCTCCAGGTCAAAGACCACATAGATACCCTCTAAGCTTTGCCCTTTGGAATTTTCCACCACTTCCTTTAAGTCATCCACCAGATAGCCTTCCACTCCGTAGATCACCTTGAAATCCTCGTCCTTAGAGATGGTGTGACTGGCCTCTGTAAAAGCCTGTACACATCCATGATCTGTGATGGCCAGTGCTGGCATCCCCCAGGCTTTTGCCCGTTTTAGAAGAGCAGAAGCATCTGTCACACCATCCATATCGCTCATCTTGGTATGACAGTGCAGTTCCACTCGTTTTTTATAGGCGTAGTCCATACGGGCTGTGGTAAAATCTGCAATCTTTTTAATCCCTACAACAGAACTGATGTTCAGTTCATGATCAAAACGATCCAGTGTCGTCATGCCCTTGACTTTTACAAAGTCGCCCGCATTCAGACACTCTTTCAGCCCTGGAAGCATCTCATTCTTGGTGAACATCTTTACACGAATCGTATCGGTAAAATCGGTAATCGTCAGCGTGATAATCGTTCGTTCTCCACGGATCTCCCGCTCCTCCCGGCTTAAGATCTTCCCCCGGAATGTCACCTCGCCCATCTCCTCTACGATCTGGTCGAGCTGCATCGGTTCATCCTCAAAATCTCTGCCAAAGAGCACCTCCGGATTGTCGCTTCTTCTCAAACTTTTACTTCTGGTATAGGTTTCTTTTTTCCTGGTGTCGCTCTCTGTTGTCTTCTGCTCTTTTTCCTCAGAGGCAATCGCTTTCTTCTGTTCTTTTTCTTTTTTCAGGTTCTCCGTCAGATAGCTGATCTTCTGCTTTAACTTCGCTTCCTTTTTCTCCATATGTTCGCTGTCGTCAAGGTCTAAGTATTGTACATCCACTTTGACCCGAAATCCGCAGCGCTCATTAAATACCCGGTCCAAGATCCGAAGGAGATCTTCCATCGCTTCTTTGTCATAGAGCTTATCAGAGACTCCAATTGTTACAGTCTCTTCATCCGGGAATGTCACCAGAGCCTGTTTCATCAGGCTTCGCTTATAAGGGCTGTAATGCTCCAGTTCCGTCAGCACACTGTCCTCATACACGTCCCACAGCTTCTCAGGCGTATACTGATCTGAGAGGCGAAAGGTCTCAAAGATATGGATCTGGACTTTTCGATAACCAAAGATCTGTCTCTGAATCTGTTTCGACAACTGAAAAAGCTGATTCTTGGCAATCAGCTTTTTACTCGTGATATAGATCCGAAACACATCCTGTTTGGGAGTGGTGGACACTCTTGTAACCACCACCTGCTCAAAAAGTGCCCGCACCTGCTCATCCACCTGAAGTGTCTTAAACACTTCAAAAAATGGTTTTTCATTCATCTTTCCAATTCTCCAGCTCCCATCGAAGCGCCCCTAACAGCTCTTCTTCTGGTAATTTTTTCACAATCTCGCCGTGTTTGATCAAAAGGCCCTCTCCAATGCCGCCCGCGATGCCGATATCTGCCTCCTTGGCTTCCCCCGGCCCATTGACCACACAGCCCATCACGGCTACTTTAATATCCAATGGAAATTCTGCCGCCATAGTTTCCACCTGATTTGCCAACTGGATCAGATTGATCTTAGTCCTTCCGCAAGTAGGACAGGATACCACTTCGATCCCTCCCTTTCGAAGTCCCAGCGTCTTTAAGATCAGTTTCGCAGACTTGATCTCCTCCACCGGATCCCCGGTTAAGGAGACACGAATCGTGTCACCGATACCCTGGTGTAAGATGATCCCAAGCCCCACCGCAGATTTGATATTTCCGGAAAATAAAGTACCTGCCTCTGTAATCCCTACATGCAGCGGATAATCCGTCTGATCTGCGATCAGGGCGTGTGCCTGTGCACACATCATCACGTCTGAGGATTTGATACTGATCACCAGGTTGTCATAGCCCAGATCCTCGATGATCTTCACCTTATCCAGCGCACTCTCCACGAGTCCTTTTGCGGTAACGCCATGATATTTTTCCACCAGTTCCTTCTCTAAAGAGCCGCTGTTGACCCCTACGCGGATGGGAATCCCTCGTTCTTTTGCCGTATCCACTACAGCTTTAATTCTGTCATGGCTTCCGATATTGCCCGGATTGATCCGGATCTTGTCCGCCCCATGCTCCATCGCAGCAATCGCCATCTGGTAGTCAAAATGAATATCTGCCACCAGCGGAATATGGATACGTTTTTTGATCTCTCCCAACGCCTCTGCCGCCTCTAAAGTAGGCACGGTACAGCGGACAATCTCACAGCCTGCTTTGGTAAGCCTCTCAATCTGCGCCGCGGTTGCTTCTACATCCTCGGTCCTGGTGTTGGTCATAGACTGGATCAGGATAGGATTGCCGCCTCCTATCTCTAAGTTTCCAATCTTTACTTTTCTGGTATGATCACGATACATAATAGCCACCCCTTCGTTCCATTTCCATGCGTTTTTTCACACTGTATTTATTGACGCTTAACACAAGCCCAATCTCCATCAGCAAAAAGACCGTCGCTGTCCCTCCATAGCTGAAAAAGGGCAGCGTCACGCCTGTGGTAGGAAAAAGTCCCGTCACCACCATCAGATTCAGCACCACCTGCAAGGCAATATGGGACATCACTCCGATGGAGAGCATCCGACCTAAGAGGTCTTCGGCTGTCTGAGAGATTGTATACACACGATACAAAAGATAGATAAACAATAAAATGATCAGCCCTGCGCCAAAGATTCCCAGTTCTTCACAGATAATGGCAAAGATATAATCATTATACGGCTCTGGAATCTTCCCCAGCTTTTGTATGCTATTGCCCAGCCCTTTTCCCCAGAGACCGCCGGAACCGATGGCATACAATCCCTGAAGGGACTGAAACGCCTTGTCCTGCTCGTACTCATAAGGCACCAGCCATGCCCGGATCCGGACCAGACGGAAATTCTCCTGCATCTGCGCTGCATCCAGATTCTTCACATAATACAAAACCCCCGCCACAGCCGCAGCCGTAATAAGCGCACACACGATAAATTTCCACTGTTCCGGATGTACGACATAGATCATAAAGACTGCGGTTCCCAAAAGAATCGCCGCCGTACTCATATTGTTGCTGAACTTTAAAATCATCGCAGAGATAATCGCCGATGGCAATACCATCCACAGCATGGAAGCCCAGCTCTTAAGTCTCTGCCTACCTGCCACGATCCAAGTGGCCATAAAGACGATCATAATCAGTTTAATGGGTTCTGCCACCTGAAACTGTATCGAACCAAAGCGAAGCCACCTGGTAGCTCCTTTTACCGTTACCGCAACGGAGGGCACATTTAAAAGCAGCACCAGTACCACACAGACCAGATAGCCTGGTATCACAAAATGGCTCCAAAAGTGGTAATTGATACAGGATACCACCAGCATCGCTACCACTCCGATCATGCTGAAGATCACTTGATTTTTCAGCAGATACATAGAATCATTATTAAATGCTTTACTAAGCCCTGCCGTATAATAGCTAGCGCTGTAGATCATGATAAATCCAAAGACCATCACGAAAAATACCACCACCAGCAGATTGGTGTCTAACCCACGCAGGCTGAACTGAAAGAGGCCGGGTCCTTTTTTCTTCCTGGCCATCACAAGCCCCCCCGTCTCTCACACATCCCTCGCCCAGTCACAAGCGCCTTCCTGCCATATCTGATTTCCCAATTTTTATCAACGTTAGCTATGATATTCATAGAAGTTCCATCCTCTCTAAAGGCAAACCATCTTGATTTGTCTATTATATCCCATATTCCTATTCATAGCAAATAAAAACATGGTTTTCTGTCTCATGATTTTATGTTAAAATATAGACAAACTTTTACAGGAAGGAGTATCTCTTTATGTATCAAATTACCGAATGGTGTCGTCATTTTATCAGGCAGCAAGTAAAACCTGGTGATCTTTGCATCGATGCGACCATGGGAAACGGGCATGACACCGAGTTTTTGTGCAGCCTGGTGGGAGATCAGGGACAAGTGCTCGCCTTTGATATCCAAGAGCAGGCACTGATACAGACACAAAAAAGCTACAAGAATCCAGGACGCCGCAAAATTACCGACTGATCCTGGATTCCCACAGCCATATGAACCACTATGCAGATATCTCTACGGTAAGCTGTATTACCTTTAACTTAGGCTATCTGCCAGGAGGAGATCACACCCTTGCCACACAGCCAGACACCAGTATCGAAGCCATCACTCAGGGACTTTCCCTTCTGAAAAAAGATGGTCTTCTTACTTTGTGCATCTACAGCGGCGGTGACACAGGATTTGCCGAACGTGACGCGCTCCTTCCCTATCTAAAAGCCTTGCCTCCCAAAGAGTACCTTGTCATTCTTTCCTCCTATTATAATAGACCCCATCATCCGCCCATCCCGGTCCTGATCCGGAAGCTCTGACGACGATTTTAAGAAAGTTTATTTTGCTTATCTTATATTCCCATTCGCCCGCTCGACTGCCTCTTTGTAGATCAGACAAGCCGCGCTGTTCGGACATTTCTCATGATTACAATCAAATGCTGTCAGACAGAGGCTTTTGTCTTCCTGCCTTTCGTACTCACAGGCTATGGTCCTTGTCTCATTGCTGCTGCGGCAGAATCCACTGATAAATTCTTCCAGGATCTCTCCCATATCCTCTCTCCCTTCTCACAGGTCATCCCATATAGAAAAGACCGCCGCAAAATCTCAGCCTTTGATCTTACGGCAGTCCTTTCTGTCACCGCCTTACTTCGCGGTCTGCTATTACATACAAAGCGGGTATCTCTCGGTCAGTTTTTGAATCAGCTTCTTCGCCTTAGGTGCCGCGCTCTCTCCCTCTTTGAGCATCATGGCAATCGCCTCTGCAATCATATCCATATCTGCCTCATTCAGTCCTCTGCTGGTCACAGCCGCTGTTCCCAGACGCACACCGCTGGTAACAAAAGCAGAGCGGGGATCATTGGGAATCGTATTCTTATTAGCTGTAATATTGGCCAGATCCAGAAGATTCTCCGCATCTTTTCCGGAGACATTCAGTCCTGTCAGATCCATCAGCATCAGATGGTTGTCCGTCCCGCCGGACACGATCTTGATCCCGCGATCCATAAGCCCTTTGCACAATGCTTTTGCATTTTTGACAATATTTCTCTGATACTCCTTGTATTCCTCGGTCTGACACTCTTTTAAGCACACTGCTTTTGCTGCGATCACATGCATCAAAGGCCCGCCCTGGATCCCTGGAAATACAGCCTTATTAAAATTAAATTTCTCTGCGGTCTTGGCATCTGACATAATCATGCCGCCTCTGGGACCGCGAAGTGTCTTGTGGGTAGTGGTCGTGGTCACATGCGCATAGGGAATCGGGCTTGGATGCACGCCTGCTGCCACCAGGCCGGCGATATGCGCGATATCCACCATCAGATATGCGCCCACCTCGTCCGCAATCTCACGAAATCTCTTAAAATCAATCGTTCTGGCATAAGCACTTGCTCCTGCCACGATTAATTTCGGACGGCACTGAAGGGCAATCTTACGCACTTCTTCATAGTCGATAAAGCCCTCATCATTCACTCCATATGGATATACTTCAAAATATTTACCGGACATATTGGCAGGGCTTCCATGGGACAGATGTCCTCCATGAGCCAGATTCATCCCTAGCACTTTGTCTCCCGGCTCTAACATGGCAAAAAAGACAGCCATATTCGCTTGTGCGCCTGAGTGGGGCTGTACATTGACATACTCACATCCAAATACCTCTTTTGCGCGCTGGATAGCCAGATCTTCCACCACATCCACACACTCACAGCCGCCGTAATAGCGCTTGCCAGAATATCCTTCTGCATATTTATTGGTCAGGGGACTTCCCATAGCAGCCATTACGGCTTTGCTTACCCAATTCTCGGATGCAATTAGTTCAATATGACTGTTTTGTCTCGCCATCTCATCTTCGATGGCTTTTGCGATCTCAGGATCGACGCATTTTACCTCATCTAACGAATACATAGCTTCCTCCTGTCGTTAAACTGTTTTTCTCACAAAGACATTTGTTTTTCACACAAACACCACTTTAACATGACTGGGTATATTTTTCAAGCCATAATTCATAAAAAAAAGAGAGGACGGAAATGACAAGGGAGCCGGCGGGGATGATCAATGTCTGCATAGAGTGTATCGGACACTCACTCGATTTTGTTCGCCTCATTCGGACACAAGTGTCCGCCTGTGACGTACAAAATCAAGCGAATGTCCGCTCCAATCTACACAGCACGATTGATCATCCCCACCGGCTCCCTTATCATCTCCTGGGGTTGGGGGAGGTAGGGAATGTATGTTCTTGGCAGGCGAAGGGTATGTATCCGCTTCCAACACCCAGCTTAGAGCCGTTGCCGCATCGGGCTGGGGGCTTCGCATCAATAGTGCTGTGTAGATTGGAGCGGACTGTTGCTCGATTCTGTACGTCGCAGGCGAACACTTGTGTCCGAGTGAGACGTACAGAATCGAGTGACTGTCCGATACATTCTATGCAGACATTGATCGAAGCCCCCAGCCCGATGCGGCAATGGCTCTATGCGTCGCCCGTATCAAAATATTGACAACGCTTTGATGGTTATTTATACTATGAATATCTTCAGTCGAAAGGAATGATCAGCATGAAATACGTACTATTATACATACTTTTCATCAACATCATCGGTTTTCTGGCAATGGGAATAGACAAATACAAGGCGAAGAAGCATCTGTGGAGAATCCCGGAAAAGACGTTGTTTGCTCTTGCTGTTATAGGTGGTTCGATAGGGACTACAACGGGTATGCATGTGTTTCATCATAAGACGAAGCACTGGTATTTTTTATGGGGTATGCCTTTGATCCTTATAGTGCAAGCGGGTCTTATTCTTTACTTGGAGCTGCGTCATTAGACCAAAATGTATCTAATTTATCAGATATTGTATCTATTTTGCAATATAAGTGTTGCGCCCACTCTCTGGGAAATAGTTTTTGATAATCCCTTCCTGCAAAGCGTTCATCCAACAGAAGAATCACCCCGCGGTCTTTATCTGTCCGGATGACGCGTCCTGCTGCCTGCAGTACTTTATTCATCCCCGGATACTGATAGGCATATGCAAATCCATCCAGGCCTTTTCGGTCAAAATATGCTCTTAGTATCTCTCGTTCGCGGCATATCTGCGGCAGTCCTGTTCCAATGATGATAGCTCCAATCAGGCGGTCATCGGTCAGATCGATGCCTTCGGAAAAGATCCCTCCCATCACGCAAAAAGCTGCCATACTTTCTTTACGCGTCTCTTCAAATTTTAAAAGAAAATGCTCCCGTTCCTTCTCATCCATCCCGGTATCCTGCCTGATACAGAGAAAGTCGTTCTGTTTTTCGCATCTTTGATAAACCACTTCTAACATCTGATACGACGGAAAAAACACCAGATAATTGCCTTTTTGGCTTTTTACCGTCTTGCTTATGTATTCTGCCATCCGGCAGTATTCTGTATCACCGCGCCTTTTGTAGCGGCTGCTCACATCTGTTCCGATCAGCAAAAGTCTGTTGGATACCAAAAAAGGTGATTTCGCATAGACGGCATAGTCCTCGCTCTCCCCGGTCAGCAGACCTTTATAATAAGTTACTGGCAAAAGCGTTGCAGAAAAAAACACGGTGCTGATCCCTTTGTCCAGACAAAGTCTTAGATTGACTGCGGGACGGATACAGTACAGATGAAGGAAAAATTGTCCCTTCGGATCCAATTCTGTATAGATCTCATAGTTTTCATCCACCCGGTCATGGATATTCAAAAAATTGCGAATCTCAAAATAAAATTCTGTCAGTGTCTCGCGCAAATCTTCCAACGTGACCCATTCCAGAAAACGCTCCATCTCACTCATCAGATGAGACAGATGCAAGGTGAAGCCACCCACCTGAGGAAGTCTCTGACATCCGTCTTCACATTCTCTTTTTAATGTCAAAAGATAACGATTGCAGCGCTCCAGTGCCTGCGACAAAGAAGTATCTTTTCCTTTTACTATCCGCTTTATCTCTAAAAATCGCTCTTTGCAAAGGTGTGCGCTGTACATACTGCGCCCGCGTTCCACCAGATTGTGTGCTTCATCAATTAAAAAGAGGTACTCGCCTTTTACGCTCTCTCCAAAAAACCGTTTGAGATACACGTTGGGATCAAAGACATAGTTATAGTCACAGATCACCACATCCACCCAAAGGGACAGGTCCAGATTCAGTTCAAACGGACATACGCTATATTTATGGGCTTGTGCCAGGATCACCTCCCTGGTCAATGCATCTGGCCCTGTAGTCCACAGCTCATAGACTGCTTCATTGATCCTGTCAAAATGTCCTTTGGCATAGGGACAGGCATCGGGATTGCACGCAGGTTTTTCACAGATGCACAGTTTTTCCTTAGCTGTGAGGATCACGGATTTGATGGAAACTCCTTGTGTCCGGACAATGTTCAGAGCTTCTCCTGCTACCGTTCGGGTGATGGTCCTGGCGGTCAGATAGAAGATCTTGTCTCCTAAGTCTTCTCCCACGGCTTTCAGGGAAGGAAACAGCGCAGACAGCGTCTTACCAACGCCAGTAGGCGCCTGAATAAACAGACGCTTTTTTCTAAGAATACTGCGATAGACACTCACAACCAATTCCCTCTGTCCTTCCCGATAGGGATAGGGAAATTCCATGGTTTGAATCGTGTGTTTTCTTCGAAGCTTCCAGTTGTATTCAAAGACCACCCATTTTTTATAAGCTTCCATCAGTTCTAAAAACCATTCTTCAAGTGCCGAAAAGGTATGGTCTTCTGTAAAATATACCATCTCCTCTGTGTCCAGATTGGCATAGATCATACGGGTGCGGATCGTCTTCAGCCGTTGCTGCACTGCATACAGATAGGCATAGCACTTTGCCTGGGCCAGGTGGGCGGGAAGAGCACCTGGCAACTGGTTCACATCCTGATAGGTTCCTTTGATCTCATCAATAGTACAGACTCCCTGATCCATCCAGATGCCGTCCGCCCGTCCTTCCACGCTGACTAAGACTTCTTCCAGTTCCACCAGATGTTTTAAGGTCACTTCTGCCTGATACCCCGACCCCATACTTCCCTGTATCTTACGATGCAGACGACTCCCGGCCTGCATCGCCTCGGCATCTTTTCGTCCGCCATAGCGATTGTCCAGATCTCCGCTTCTTAGCAGAAATTCCACTAAATTTCTCACAGAAATACGAATGGTCTTTTGTACCATATCTCTAAGATCCTTTCTCTATGTAGCAAGATGTTTTCGGCGAAGAAACCGTTCTGCACCACTCCATCCATTTTCAAACAGCGCCCGGCTTTCTTCCGGAGTGATATCAAAATCCACAGCACTGATCTTACGGCGCTCTCCTTTGACATTAGCTTCCGTAGAGATTCGAATAGTTCTGTCATAGTCATCTGAAGAGAGATGATAGTTGTCAAACGCATCTAAACTGGTGGAGACGATTGCCTTTAGATAATCCACCACGTTAGGTCTGGCTTGGCATACTCTGCACTCACAGGGCTCTTTTTCTTCAAAAAACTTGAATCCAAACGTCGGGCGGAAAGGCTTTTGCTTCTGATCATCCAAAAGCCACAATGGATAATTGCTTAAAAGCCCACCATCTACTATCAGATGTTCTTCTCCTTGTAGGTCCTTCCAGCGAACTGGCTCAAAAAAGATGGGGATGCTCACGCTCATACGCACTGCCGGTGCAATACAAAACTCCTCCCAGGTCACATCAAATTGCTTCAGATCATCCGGAAATACCAACAGGCGTCTCTTCGTCAGATCACTGGCAGTAATCTTTAACTTCTTGCCTGAGAAAGCGACATCTCCAAAACGGCGCATTCCTTTTCGATTTAACAATTCATCCAGCCAGTCTTCTAACTCATCTGTGCGATAGATTCCAAGACTTAACAAAAAGGACAGACTTTTACCCACCATTCCAAAATGATCTGGAAAATCCATCCCTTTAAATCGCAGATAATCAAGTCCTTCCATCTCTTTTTTCAGCTCTTTGCCGGTATAACCCGCCGCCAACAGCGCAGCGATAATTGCCCCGGCCGAAGAGCCTGCGGTATCTGCGAATTGCCAGCCAGCCTGTTCCATCCTGCACACCGCACCCACATGCCCGATTCCCCGGACACCTCCGCCTTCAAATACTGCGTTGCATTTTTTTAACATACTGTATGCTTCTTTCTGTATTTGCAGGTTTCTATTAGTGTATGCTGACCGGCTAAGATGGCTATTCACAGACACCTCGTCTGCTCTCTATTTGCCCGTTAATTCTGAGAGAGGACGAAAACTATATCCCATCTCCTCCCATTTGGTCAAAAGTTCATCCAGGATCTCTCCATTCGTCTTAGAAGTGTTATGCAGCAGCACAATCGCCCCCGGATGCACTCTGGAAGTCAGCTTCTGAATCGACTCCTCACGTCCGGGCTGATTATCCTGATTCCAGTCCACATGAGCAAGACTCCAAAAAATCGTACAATATCCAAGCTCCTGTGCCATCTTCAGATTATTTTCATTACATTTTCCCTGGGGCGGACGATAGTAAGGAGCCAACTCCGTACCTGTAATCTCCTGAAACTTCTCAGCCACACTGTCCATCTCCTCCTGGAACTTCTCAAGCTCTGAGATCGTAGGCATATCCAGGTGATGATACGTATGATTTCCCACTGCATGGCCTTCCTCCACCATGCGCTTCACCAAATCTGGCGCCGTCTCCAGAAAATGACCCACCACAAAAAATGTCCCTTTCGCATCATGCTTTTTCAAAGCATCCAGAATCGGTTCCGTATTTCCATTTTCATACCCACAGTCAAACGTCAAATACAGCACATTCTCACTGTCATCCCCCACATAATACGCATCATACCATGCCAGATCCTCCGCCGTAGCATTTCCCACCGGCTGCGTCCCGGACTCCCCATACGAAAGTCCCCAATCTTCCGAAGCCAGCTTAAACTCCCAACCCTCCGGCGGAGTCTTCACCTCTGCCGCCGCTTCCATTCCATCCTCTTCTTCCTCCTGCTCAGCTACATCAGCCCCTTCCTCCTCTGCAACTTCCTCCTGCAGAGAATCCTCCTCCTTCACAGCCAGCTCTTCCTCATCATCAGCCACATCCGCCACATTGCTCTCCTCCACCTGAGGCTCCTCCTGCACGTCCGCCTTCCGGCACCCCGTCAACATCACCGCCAACAAAACCACTACAACCCCAACTCTTCTCTTCATCCGTTCCTCCTATTATAGTTCCGCTACAGTCCTTCCAGTGCCCCCACTCTGGAAGAATGTTTGGCCGCTTCGCGTCCAAACATCCTTCCGGGCACTTCCAGGACTTCCGCTGTTTTAAAGTTCCACTCCCCTTATTATCCCTCTTTCCCCTCATATTATAACACATCCCCAAAAATCCACCACCAATCTCCCCCTCAAAAATCCCTTAATTTTTCTTAAAATTTCCCTCCATACCGCCTGCCAACCCCAGGAGGATGCCGCAAAAGGAGCCGCCCGGTACTGGGGCCTGGGGGTCTCGCACAAATAGTGCTGTGTAGATTGGAGCGGACAGACTGTGAAGTTTGTATGAGCCATGCGGACACTTTACGTGTCCGATTGGAACATGCAAACTTTGCAGTCTGTCCGATACACTCTATGCAGACATTTGTCGAGACCCCCCAGGTCCCAGCACCGGGCGGCTCCTTTTGCGGCATCCTCCGTCCTCTCTCTCACCCCAGTATCGCCTTATCACTAGTAAATTCTTCCCCACTCACCTCTTCAAACTTATGAAGCAAGTCTTCCACCGTCAATCCCTTCTTCTCTTCCCCCCTAATATCCAGTATAATATTCCCGTCCATCATCATAATCAGCCGGTTCCCATGCACGATTGCATCCTTCATATTATGCGTAATCATCAGCGTCGTCAGCTTATCCCGGTTGACGATCATCTCCGTCGTCTCCAATACCTTCGCAGCCGTCTTTGGGTCCAGTGCCGCCGTATGTTCATCCAGCAGCAGCAACTTAGGCTTTTTAAGCGTCGCCATCAAAAGTGTCAGCGCCTGCCTCTGCCCGCCGGACAACAGTCCCACCTTAGAAGTCAGTCTCTCCTCAAGCCCCAACCCCAATGTAGCCAGAAGTCTCTTATACACTTCCCTCTCCTGGTTCTTGATCCCGACCCTAAGTGTCCGGCTCTGCCCTCTTCGAAGCGCCAGCGCCAGATTTTCCTCAATCCCCATGGTGGCCGCCGTCCCGTTCATCGGATCCTGGAACACCCGCCCCAAAAAAGCAGCTCTTTTATATTCCGGAAGCTTTGTCACATCCTGATTGTCAATAAGGATCTGGCCCTGATCCACCGGCCAGACTCCCGCGATCGCATTGAGCATCGTGGATTTCCCGGCTCCATTTCCACCGATTACTGTGACAAAATCTCCGTCCTCCAGCGTCAGGCTTACATTTTTCAGCGCCCGTTTTTCATTGACCGTTCCCGGATTAAAGGTCTTGGAAATATTTTTAAGCTCTAACATACTTATACTCCTCCCTTACGAACCGGTTTGGAAAAATATCTGCTCTTCCAGGTGGGAATCGCAAGAAAGATCGCCACAACCACTGCGGATAACAATTTCAAAAGGTCCGTATCAATACCCATCCAGATGACAATCTGAAGTACAAAATAATAGATGATCGAACCAAATGCAACTGCCAATAGCTGGAAACCAAAATTTCGGAATATTTTGCCAAAGATTGCCTCTCCGATAATCACGGCTGCCAAGCCAATGACGATGGCACCGCGCCCCATATTGATATCCGCAAATCCCTGGTACTGGCTTAATAAAGCTCCTGACAGGGCTACAAGGCCGTTAGAGAGCATCAGTCCTAACACACGGTTAAAGTCCGTATTGATACCCTGTGCCCTCGCCATTTTGTCGTTACAGCCCGTAGCACGCAGAGAACACCCCAGTTCCGTCCCAAAAAACCAATATAAAATAAAGATCAGCACTACAATCATCAGTGCCACAATCAAGATTGTATTTTTATAGAAAGGCACCCCTTTGATATAACGAAGCGATACCAGCAGGTCATATTTATCTACATTGATCGCCTGATTTGCCTTTCCCATTATTTTCAGATTTATCGAATACAGCCCAAGCTGCGTTAAAATGCCGGCCAAGATCGCCGGAATCCCCATAAATGTATGTAACAGACCAGTTGCCATGCCGGCAAGCATCCCCGCAATCAAGGCAATCACCATAGATATCCATACATTTTGCCCGCTCTGCATCATCATAATGCAGACTGCTCCTCCTGTACAGAGAGTGCCATCCACCGTCAGATCCGCGATATCCAGGATACGGAAGGTGATGTAGACACCGATTGCCATAATTCCCCAGATTAATCCCTGTGCCACTGCACCTGGCAGGGCATTGATCAAATTCATAATATTCATTGTTTCATCACCTCAGTAGTATCATCCTGATCAGCTTCTTTGATGCAACGACAACAGCGAGAGAGGAATCTTCCAGTCTCGCTGCTGCCATTACCTTATGTTCAGACTTTATTCCATTTCCATTGCTACATAGTCATCCGGAACTGTGATTCCAAGGTCTTCACAGATGACTGGATTGTATTTTTTTGTAAACTGCGGAGCATATTCAATCGGCATCTCGGAGATATTCGCTTCTCCTTTGAGGATCTTTGCTGCCATCTTGCCGGTCCCCACACCTAAGTCATAATAGCTGATGGACAAGGTTGCCACGCCGCATCCTGCACAGATGCCTTCCTCGCCTACCACTACCGGGATCTTTTTCGGACGGCAGATATTGTCAACGATTGATGTGTTGGAAGCAGCCGTATTGTCGGTCGGGATATAGAGCACATCATTGTTGTCTGAAGCTGTGGTCACTACGGAGCTTAAGTCGTTGGAATCGGAGAAACCATACTGCGTACAGGTATAGCCAAGTCCTTCTAATGCGCTCTGTACGGTATCTACCTGATACTGAGAGTTTGCCTCAGCTGTACAGTACACAAGACCCACGTTCTTCGCATCCGGGAATAACTCCTGAAGCATCGCTGCCTGGTCTTCCAAAGGAGCCAGATCGGATGTACCGGAGATATTGCCGCCTACAGTGCCGTCAAAATTATCAATGCCAAGAGCCACGCCATACTCAGTTACAGAAGTACCAAGGATCGGGATCTCATTGGTGCCTGCCTGTGCTGCCTGAAGAGCAGGTGTTGCATTGGCTAAGATCAGATCCACACCAGAGGATACAAATCCATTGATGATGGTAGAACAGGTGTTTGAATCGTTCTGTGCATTCTGCTCGTCAAAACTCACTGCCTCGCCAAGCTCCTCTGTTAAAGCATCTTTAAATCCCTGTGTAGCTGCATCCAGCGCATCATGCTGTACCAGCTGGCAGATCCCAACTGTATACCCTTCGCCGCCGGCAGACGGAGTCTCTTCCTGCTCCTCTTTCGGAACCTCTGCCTCTTCTTCCTCAACAGCATCTGTGTCTTCAGTCTGCGTACTGTCTTCGGCCGCTGGTTCTGTCGTAGAGTCTGCTGCGCTATTCCCGCCGCATGCAACCAGGCTAAGACCCATGGTCATTGCCATAACCATTGCTAAAATCTTTTTCATTATCTTATCCTCCATCTTTGATAACAAAATTCACTGTTACTAACAGCTTTTAAGATTATATCGCTTTAACGCAAAAAAGTCAACAATTTCTCTTATCTTTCAAACTGGCAGTTTTTCATCCGGTATCCTGTCCGCGGAAGCTTCTGGTTTCCCTGAAACATACAGTCTATAAACAGAACGCCTGACATCCGGACCTTTTCCATATCCGTATCATCAAATACATTCCAGGAATACCACCTGTTCCATAATGACATCCCGAAAACACATCCCTCTTAGATTACATTTTTGAAAATGACAGTTATCCATTGTCACTTCTCTCCAGATGCTTCCTGTACATGCAGTCTCACAAAATTCCACTCCTTCTAACGTGGTTCTTTTCCATTTGCTGCTTCCCATGCTGCAGTAAATAAACTGATCCCGTTCCACCTGTGCCTCACTCAACTGCATACCAAACAGATTGCAGCGCTCCCATCCATTGCCCACAAAAGAGCCGCCGTCTATTTTCACATATGCCAAATTTACCCGGATAAAAGAACTAAATCTCACTAACGCACGCGTGTATACCCTCCTTCCAAATTCTTCTCCTCTTACAATCACATTCCGAAACATAAAATCCACTACCTAGTCCACCTTCCCGGAAAAAATAAAAACGTCCACATTGCTGTGAACGTCTCTAATTTTTCTCAATTCTTGGATATGGCGTCTTCACATCGGTCAGATCCAGCAGGTAGTCTACGCTTGTTCCATAATACTTGGAAAGCTCAATCAAAATATCTGGGGGTATGCGCGTCTTCCCACATTCATAATCACTGTACGACTTCTGACTGCATCCTAGATGAGCTGCCAACTGTCGCTGTCTGATATCATTGTCCTCCCGTAAATCCCTCATATGCTTATACACGGCCAACACCTCTGGCCTAGAATACCCTAAAATGCCAGAAAATATGTGTTTCTAGTAGAATTTCCGGTAAATAAATTGTCGAGTAAATTCGAGTTTATCCATTCGATCCTTTATGCTTCCCTTGTAGCATGAGCGCAAATGTTCATTGTGGTACTGACATCAGCGTGTCCGAGAAGTTCCTGCACATCTTTCGGGACAGCTCCGCTTGAAAGCAGATTGCTTGTATAGGTGTGTCTGAGCATATGGTCTTGATCTGAGCGCAGATGGGCGATGCCATGACAGCGCCTGAATCTGCTCTGCCAATGACGGGCTTCCTCCGATGGTCATACGACAGCGTCAGTTCACGAAACTCTTTTTCAAATAGCTCCATATAAGCTTGCTGACTATCCCCCATATACCACAATTTGCAAATTATCTTCATCGTAATATCTGGATGCCTGCTGCAACTATTCTTTCAATCCCACTTCCTGTACTGTTTCCAATGAACTTTGATTAATCTGTGCTTCAAAATCATGCAACATACTATGTCTGACAAATAACTCTATTGCATCGCTCCAAAAATTGATATATCTGCCGTGACACAATTAAGTTTTATAACATTTTCTTTTATGTTAAGTTCTAGATAAATTATATGTTTAGTGTCTTGTGATTGAAAATATATTTTTAGCCCAGCATCGTCCATCCTCATTAAGCGCTTGTTCATGTAATATACCTATGATATAATTGCTCTGTTACTGCCCCTAGAACTGGTACGGAAAGGGGGTGCTTACATGGCTGATATGTTGGTTTCTCTTGTAGTCGCTGTTATGGCTGGTGTAATTTGTCACTACATCATCAAATGCTTAGACAGCGATGAATAGTCGGTAACTAGCCTATGGGGTTAAGCCTTCCCATTGCCAAAATTAGGAATAGAAAAGCCCCAGTGCTGCAATCACTGGGGCTTTTCGTTGCTTACATGGCTTCATGTCAGCTTCTCTTTGTCTTTTGACATTATAGCATATGCAAATGTTCTTTGCAATATACCACTTGGATTTCCGTGAAAATTTTTCTTGACATCAAAAAACATCTGACCCATATGTGCCAGAATGAAATCTGAACTACTCTATGACCGTTACGATACAGAGAAGATGAGCACAGATGAACTAAAAACCCTGATCTGGAGATATTTCATCAACTATTGGAACAACCGGAGGATCTGTTCCTCTACTGGAGGTCTTCCTCCCATGATAAAACGGCAGAGATACTATGATTCTCTGAAAGAACCCGCATAGGATACAAAAGCCTTGAGGAAAATGTGTCAACTAATCTTGACAAAATCAAATGTTTCCTGCCTGCATTTCGGGCAGTAGAGAGGATAATTTATCAGAACGGTATCCTCCCGAACTTTACTACGGGTCTTACTTCCGCAGAGTGGGCAAAATATCCATTCAATGCTTTTTAACAACTGCCTGCCCTCTCATTTTTAAGTCATGCAGTCGGTTGTCCATCCTGAATTTCTTTTTTCTTGGGTCACCCTCCGCACGGTAAACAGTTAATCTTTCTAAGTCAAATACGGAACTCCAGACCGTTTCAAAATCTGGCTCATTGTCATACTGACACATAAAGCCATAATCGCCCTTTAAAAGCTGCTTGGTGGTTTCGATATAATCCTCTTTTATCCGTCCCGAAGCAAAACTGTCCATGACAACTTGATACCGTTTATGGGAATTATAATCATCCC
>CAJUGG010000055.1 GCA_910585995.1 uncultured Lachnospiraceae bacterium | reverse complement strand
GCTCCAAACGAATCGGGTTGATTTAGTACATTGTAATACCACATTTACTTATATAGGAGCAGTTGCTGCAAGGGATTGTGGGATTCCTTTTGTATGGCATCTGCGGGAAAATATGGAAAATCTTGGTTTTCGGATTTTTTTATATCCGCTGGCATTAAAATTGCTGCAACGAGCAAATAAAGTGATTGCCGTATCCAATTATATAAAAGGGTTGATTCCCTTTGAAAAAGAGGGGCAGATCTGTACGGTGTATGATGCGGTGGAGAAAGATGATTGTTCAAATAGAGAAATCCTAAATGAGAAGATTGTGCGGATGATTATGGTAGGTGTGCTTGCAGAACATAAAGAACAAAAAGAAATGCTTCGTGCTTGCGCGATTTTGAAAGCGAAAGAGAAGATAGATTTTCATCTGCTGTTAGTGGGAAAGGGAGAAAATGAGTACATCGGTGAGCTAAAGGAACTGATTCAAGAAGGTGATCTGGAAGAAAATGTTTCCTTTTATGGAGCAAGCAGTAACGTCTATGAACTTTATGAGCAGGCAGATCTTTCCTTTGTATGTGGAAGGAAAGAAGCATATGGGAGAGTGACCATAGAATCATTATTGTCGGGTTGTCTTGTGATCGGCGTAGATGCGGGAGGAACTGCGGAGTTGATTCGGGATGGCGAGAATGGATATCTTTATAAAGCTGGAGATCCTGAATCTCTGGCGGATAAGGTCGTTATGGCGATTAAAAATCCGAATTTATCCAGAACAATGGCCAGGCTGGGTCAGGAACATGCACATCGGACTTATACAAAAGAGAGAAATTTACAACAGATTGTAGATGTTTATGAAGAAGTTTTGAAGAGAAAGTTGTGAGCAGAAGATCATATGTATTATATAGATGACATTATCAAAAGATTAATTTCCGTTCCGTATCTTGCAGTCTTTGGCGCTGGCATCATGGCTGAGGCAGTAGTCAGCTGCTTGAAGGACAGGCCTTATCAATTAGATATTCAGTGCTGTCTGGTATCTGACCTGAGAGAGAATCCGTCTCATATAGCAGGGATTCCGGTGATAGATTTTTCTATGGCTGACAGACTGCTGTCAAAAGAGACGACGATTTTGATTGCTTCTGTGGGAAAAGGTCTTGTATCTATGATCGATAGCCTGCATCAACATGGATATTTCCAACTGATTCCTGTGACTTATGAAGGGGATCTATGGTGCTTATTAAGAGGAAATTATTATCGTGCGTGTTGTCTGCAGAAAGGGAAGTTATATCGGACATTGGAAGAGGAACTTGAAAAGTATGAGAAATCTGCATTAGAGTTTCCGTCTTCTGTATGTATCTACACAGCAAAGTGTCATGTGGACAGAGAGTTAACGGAAGATCTGTCCCGATATTTTTGGGAGACGCCTATTCAGGTGGGAGCTGCACTGACAGATCAGAGGATCTGTGAGATTTGTGATGATACTGGAGACAATATTTCTGATAAAAATCGACAATACTGCGAGCTGACTGCTCTATATTGGATCTGGAAAAATGATCGGTCGGATTATGTGGGGCTTGGGCATTATCGGAGACATTTTGAACTGAATGAGAAGATGCTGAGGGCATTGTCAGTCTCTGATATTGATGTGGTTCTTACGATACCTATTCTGGATGTTCCTGATGTACGTTCTGTGTATTGGAGGGATCATGTGGAGGATGATTGGAACGTTATGCGAGAGGCTGTTGCGATATTAACTCCAGATTATCTGGAGGCGGTTCGCGAGTTGGAAAAGGGACAGTTTTATTATGCCTACAATATGTTTATTATGAAAAGACCGATTCTGGAGTCTTATTGTCAATGGTTGTTCCCCCTGCTTTTTTATTGTGAGAGACATTGTGGAGAACATGAAGCAGTCTACCAGAGCCGTTATATTGGCTTTTTGGCAGAGCATCTGATGTCAGTATATTTTTTGCGTCATGAAAAAGATTACAAGATAGTCCATGCCAGAAAACATTTTGTGGAGGATTGAAAAGGGCGATGTATTATGCGAATGATGTGTATGAAATATTAATAAGAAGCCGCCAGCGGATTCTCTTTGGCACAGGTCTTGTGGCTTTTGAAGCTGCCAACTGTCTGCTTGGAAAACCTTACCGCTTACTGATTGATGGTTTCCTGGTATCTGAAAAAAGAGATCAGCCAGATCAGGTGATGGGGATACCTGTATATGATTTCTCGTCTGCGCAGGGTGTGATTGATAAAGATACAACGATCTTTGTGGCTACGATGGGAAAACATCTGCCCTCGATTCAAAAGGCTTTGAAACAACATGGATACCAGAATATCATTCCTATGACATTTGAGAGTGACCTGTGGAGTCTGATACAGGGAAATACTTACAGAGAGAACCGGCTTGCGCAAAAGCTGCCTTATCTGACCCTGGAAGAGGAACTTAATAAAGGATCAGATGGTCATAGGTTTCGTGAAAATAAAATCCATATCTACACCGTTAGATCTCATATGGACAAGTCTTTGTCGGAGGAGTTATCAAGGTTTTCCTGGGAGATTCCGATACAGGCAGGGGCAGCTTTGACAGAGCAGAGGATCTGTGAGGTGCAGGATAACACAGGAGAACATATTTCCCATAAGAACAGAGAGTATTGTGAATTGACTGCTCTATATTGGATCTGGAAAAATGATGATGCAGATTATGTGGGGATCTGCCATTATCGGAGACATTTTGAATTGGATCAAGAGAGAATAAAGCGTTTGGCAGGTTCTGATATTGATGTAGTCCTGACACTTCCGATCTTGAATTTTCCCAGTGTGCGGGAAGTCTATCGGCATGATCATGTGGAGGCAGACTGGGACTGTATGCTGGAAGCGATACGTATCCTATGTCCGGCTTATATGGCGGAAGCTATAGAGCTTCAAAATGGAAATTTTTATTACGCCTACAACATGCTGATCGCCCGCAAACCAATCTTTGACGACTATTGCAGCTGGCTCTTTCCGATCCTGCAATACTGTGAGACACATTGTGAAAAAAAGGATAATGCATACCAAAACAGATACATAGGATTTTTGGCAGAACGTCTGCTGACGATTTATATGAAGCATCACGAAAAAGAATATAAGATCGTTCATGCGAAAAAGCATTTTATAGAGAGTTAATAAGAAATAAGTTTTAACTTTGTACCTTGACAATTTCATACTTGTATCAAGATCTAAATAAAATAATAAATGATTAATAAGCATAGTTTTATCTTGACAAAAATATGTAAGCTGATCTTACGCAACAAAGAAGTGCTGACGATCATCCTGCAGGAAGTGGTAAGAGAGTACAAAGGATATTCAAGAAAAGAAGTGATGGGTTTTATCGAGACCGATTCCATCACCTCCGAGACAGAAGTCTCTTCTGGCAGGACCAATACACAGGTTTCAGGAGACAATGCGGAATACATACAGTTAAATGAGAAGGCATCCTATTTTGACCTGGCCTTTCGGGCAAAGAATCCCCTTCTCTCCACAGAGAATGTACTCGTCAGTCTGCATATGGACGTTGAACCACAAAAGAGATATAAGCCGGGCTATCCTGTGGAGAAGAGAGGAATCTATTATCTGGCCAGGCGTCTGTCCTCGCAGTTGTCACTACTTACTGACACGACGGATTATGGACAGTTGGAGAAGTGTTACAGCATCTGGATCTGCAAAGATGACATTCCCAAGCGAGATCAGTATAGTGTATCCATCTACGAGATGACCAATACAACCAATAGCTGCAAGCATCAGATAAAAAAGGAAAAATATGATTTGATGACATTGGTAATTATCAAATTGGGCGATATGGTGTATAATGGGAAGAAAGAAGATGAATGGTATGATCTGCTTCATTTTTTAGATACCGTGATGTCACCGCATAAAGAAGATTTTCTGGATGCGGTGAAAGAGTACATTGATTTTTCGGAAAATGAAGAGCTATGGAAGGAGGTAACGCATGTGACTGGCCTGGGGATGAGCATTTTAGAGGAAGGATTCCCAAAGAGAGAAGTTTAGACAAGCTTCAAAAGTATTTTCATCTAACAAAAGAAGAGGCAATCGAATATTACGAGCGGTTTGCTAAGAACTTATAGTGTAGCTGCTGCAATGACAATAAAATAATGGATAAAGATCCTGATATCAAGTATGAAAGACAATTGTCAAAGAATTGATATCAGGATTTTTTTGCGCATCTGCAAACGATTTTACTATTCAGAGAGAAGGAGGCAGCCTGTCATGGATCTGGTTATCTATGGTGCCCAGGGGATCGCACTTGGGGCTTATGAGGCGATACATCAGCTATATCCCATCCGAACTATCCGCTGCTTTTTAGTGACATCTTCAGACGGCAATCTAGATTGCTTATCCGGTATCCCTGTTGTGGAGCTTACGTCATTTGCCCGCACATTGTCTCAGGCAGAAAAGGAAAACACAGAGATCTTGATCGCTACTCCTGAAAATGTGATGGCAGAGATTGAGCGGGATTTGGATGCCTGTGGGCTTTTTTGTCATGTCCGTCTGACGTCTAAGAGATGGGCAGAGCTTAGAAGCTATCATGAAGTTTGTGAAAAAGATCACATGCCCCTGCGGGCGCTTCCGGTAGGTTATCACAGAGCCAATGTTCATCTGTTTATGGCAAAATTTTATCGGGATCAACCGTTATCAAGTGGTTATCAGATGCCGGAGTGGGTGACGCCGATCCAGGTGGGAGCTGTGCTGTGTGAGGAGCGGGTGGCGAATCTTTTAGACTGTGACGGTGAACATATTTCAGAAAAAAATGGAAATTATTCCGAATTGACAGCCCTTTACTGGATCTGGAAAAATCGCCTGTGTACCTGCACAGTTTGCAGCAGGCAGGAATACTATGGACTGGTTCATTATCGGAGGATGTTGGAGCTTACCGAAGATGATCTCTTAAGGCTGGCAGATAATGAAGTGGATGTGGTGCTGCCGTATCCTATGCCGTATGAACCGGATATTGAGATGCACCATAAGCGATACCTGAAAAATGAGGACTGGGCTGTGGTACAAGAAGCGCTCCGTCAGATCTGGCCAGAGGATGCGAAAAGGATGTCTTCTGTACTTACCCAGAGATACTTTTATAACTACAACATCATCCTGGCCAGAAAAGAAGTCTTAAGAGAATACTGCGATTGGCTGTTCCCCATTTTGGAATATGTGGAGACGCACACAGTTCCCAAAGGTGCAGACCGGACAGACCGCTATCTGGGCTATGTAGGAGAGACATTGGAGACATTATACTTTACGCTTCGCAGGGAGAAATTGAATATTCTTCATGCGGGATGTCAGTTTTTGGTGTAAATCAGCATCTGCCCGAACAACGCCCATAACGATGTTGGAACGCCAAGCGTTTCAACGTCGTTATAGCCAAGAGGCATTGTGAGTGGCAGATGCGGAACTTAAATAGGAGAATTTTATTATTATGGAATTTGATTTAATGGCATCTATGATGTGTGCCAACTATGGAAATCTGGAGAAGGAAGTTAAGGAATTGGAAGAGGGCGGGATTGACTCGTTTCATATTGATATTATGGACGGCCGCTATGTCCCTAATTTTGCCATGTCTTTAAATGATATGCGCTATATTGCTGGTGCGACCTCAAAACCTTTGGACGTGCATCTGATGATTGAGCACCCCAACAACCGGATCAATCTGTTTCTTGGCTGTCTGCGCAAGGGGGACACGGTCTATATCCATCCGGAGGCGGAATACCATCCGTCCACCACACTGCAGAGTATTATCAATGCCGGCTTGATTCCGGGTATCGCGATCAATCCGGGGACGTCCGTCGAGACGGTGATTGAGATGCTGCGGATTGTGAAAAAGGTGTTGGTGATGTCTGTCAATCCCGGCAATGCCGGACAGATGTATCTTCCCTATGTAGGCAAAAAGATCACCAAGTTATTGTCCATCAAGGAGGATATGGATTTTGAGATCTACTGGGATGGGGCATGCAGCGCCGATAAGATCTTAGAATTTGCCCCCAAGGGAGTAAAAGGCTTTGTGCTGGGGACGACGTTATTATTTGGCAGAGGGAAACCGTATGGTGAGACGCTGCAGGCGATCAGAGAGTTAAGATTTTAACAAAGACAGGGAGTATAGGATGAATGTGGCATTGATTCTGTCCGGCGGGACAGGGCTGCGCTTGGGCGCTAAGATTCCAAAGCAGTACATAGAGGTGGGAGACAGACCCATCATTTCCTATTGTATAGAGACATTGTCTGCGCATGAGCAGATCGATGCGATTCAGATTGTGGCGGATGAGACATGGCAGGATGCGATCAGGGAATGGCTGAAAGCGGCAGATACAGAAAAAAAGTGCAGAGGATTTTCCATGCCGGGCGCCACCAGGCAGTTGTCGATCTGGCAGGGGCTTACGGACCTAAGAGCATATGCCGGGGATCTGGGCTATGTGTTAATCCATGATGCGGCCAGACCGCTTTTGACCGGCAGACAGATCAGTGAGTGCCTGCAAGGAGTTGTAGGGCACGACGGGCTGATGCCAGTGCTTCCTATGAAAGATACGGTCTATGAGAGCAGAGACGGCGGGCATAGTGTTGCAGGACTTTTAGACCGCAGCGCGATCTATGCGGGACAGGCTCCGGAGGTGTTTCAGATTGGAATGTATTATCAGGCGATACAGCGCCTATTGCCGGATCAGATTCGAGGGATCAATGGTTCCACCGAACCTGCCATACTGGCCGGGATGGATATTGCGATGATTCCGGGAGATGAGGGAAATTTTAAGATTACGACACAGGCGGACTTAGAACGGTTTGAGAAGATTATCAAAGAGCGGGGAGTGAGAGCGGGATGAAGGCATGGGTATTAGAAGGGATTGGAGATATCCGGTATCAGACGGTGCAAGAGCCATCTCCTGCGCCGGATGAGGTATTGATCGAAGTGAAGGCGGCCGGGATCTGCGGCTCTGATATTCCAAGGATCTATCAGACGGGAGCTTATTCCCATCCGTTGATTCCGGGACATGAATTTTCCGGCAAAGTGATACAGCTAGGAGCCGATGTGGATCACAACTTATTGGGACGGCGCGTGGGGGTCTTTCCTCTGATTCCTTGCGGGTCCTGTGTTCCTTGTCAGAACGGACAATATGAGATGTGCCGCCACTACAGTTATCTGGGGTCCAGAAGAGATGGAGGTTTTGCAGAGTATGTGGCGGTTCCTGCGTGGAATCTGCTGCCGCTTCCAAAGGAGGTATCCTATGAGGAGGCAGCGATGTTGGAACCTATGGCGGTGGCTGTTCATGCTATGCGGCGTCTGTCGGTATCTGGTTCTGATAGCGTGGCTGTGTGCGGACTTGGGACGATTGGACTTTTGCTGGTGATGTTTCTTCAGGAAGCCGGCGTTCGGAATCTTTTGGTGTTTGGCAACAAGGAATTTCAAAGACAGAAGATCCTGGAGCTTGGACTTTCTGAGGATGCGTATTGTGATACCAGGACAGAGGAGCCTTCTAAGTGGATGTTGGAGCGCACCAGGTGCTTGGGCGCGGACTGCTTTTTTGAATGTGTGGGGAAAAATGAGACGATTTCTTTTGTCATTGATCATACAGCGCCTGCCGGGAAGGTGATGTTAGTAGGCAATCCCAGAGAGGATCTGTATCTGAAAAAAGAGATCTACTGGAAGATCCTGCGCGGTCAGCTAGAGGTCGCTGGCACCTGGAATTCTTCTTTTTTGCATACACAGGAAGATGACTGGAACTATGTGTTGCGGCATCTGCAACAAAAAAAGGTTGCGCCAAAGAAGCTGATCTCTCACAGATTGTCAATGGAAGAACTGGGGAGAGGGTTTCAGATCATGAAGGAGAAAAGAGAGGATTATGTCAAGATTATAGGGTGTTAGAGCGAAGGTGGTGATCGGGGCTGTCGCAAAAGGAACGTCCTGACTCGACAAAGGTCTGTATAGAGTGTATCGGACAGTCTGCACAGTACTCTTTGTGCGAGTCAGGGCGTTCCTTTTGCGGCAGCCCCGTGCGATAGTTTGGTAAATATCTTTTGTAAATATTGGGAAATATATTGACAAGTATAGCGGAAAATGTCATGATAAATTATCAGTGAAAAAAGGGAAAATACTGAAAAATTACAAAACAGGGGGTAACACATTGAAAAAAGTCAAAAAATTCAAGAGGGTCCTGGTGGCTAACCGGGGAGAGATCGCGATCAGAATATTTCGCGCATGTAAAGAACTGGGGATTCGGACTGTGGCGATCTATTCTGAGGAGGACAAAAATGCACAGTTTCGGGTGTATGCGGATGAGGCATACCAGATTGGCAAGGGAAAGACACCGGTGGGAGCCTATCTTGGAATTGATGAGATGATCGCTTTGGCCAAGGCAAAGGGCGTGGACGCGATCCATCCGGGGTATGGTTTTCTGGCGGAGAATGTGGATTTTGCGCAGGCATGTGCAGATGCCGGGATTGAGTTTATCGGGCCGACCGCAGAGATGATGGACCAGTTGGGAGATAAGATCAAATCCAAGATCGTGGCGGCTTCGGTAGGCGTACCGACGATTCCTGGTGTGGAAAAGGCGATACAGACGGAAGAGGAAGCGGTGTCGATTGCCAGGATTTGTGGTTATCCGGTGATGCTAAAAGCAGCAGCCGGAGGCGGAGGCCGCGGGATGCGTATTGTACATAAGGAAGAAGAACTTCTGCCGCAGTTTCGCAGTGCCAGAAGTGAGGCGGCCAAAGCCTTTGGCATCGATGATATCTTTATAGAAAAATATCTGGAGAATCCCAAACATATCGAAGTGCAGATCTTAGGAGACAAAGAAGGGAATATCGTACATTTATTCGAGAGGGATTGTTCCATCCAGAGAAGGCATCAGAAGGTGATCGAATTTACACCTGCCCTCTGTCTGACGCAGGAGCAGCGCCAGGCCATCTGTGAGGATGCTCTGAAGATCGCGCGGGCCGTTCAGTACCGGAGCGCGGGTACGGTGGAATTTCTGGTAGACAAGCAGGGGAATCACTATTTTATTGAGATGAACCCCAGGATACAGGTGGAACATACAGTCTCCGAGATCGTGACGGGGATTGATATTGTACAGGCGCAGATCCTGATCGCACAGGGGCATCTTTTGGATTCAAAAAAGATCGCCATCTCTTCGCAGGAGGATATTAAAGTCAGAGGATATGCGATTCAGTGCAGGATCACGACTGAAGATCCCATCCATGACTTTATGCCGGATACGGGCGTGATCGAGACTTATCAGATCCCAGGCGGCCTGGGGATTCGTCTCGACGGCGGCAGCGGGTTTCAGGGGGCAGAGATTACGCCGTTTTATGACAGCTTGCTCTTGAAGGTGACAGCCTATGGGCGGATGTTTGGGGAGGCCAGGCAAAAGGCGATCCGGGCGCTACGGGAGACTACGATTAAGGGGGTAAAGACCAATATTGCATTTATGTTAAATGTGCTGAATCATCCTGATTTTGCCCATGGGATCTGTGATACTGGTTTTATAGCCAACAATCCGGAGCTTTTGGATATTGAAAAAGTGGAAGACACCGAGCTGAAAGTGATGGAATTTTTGGGAAATAAGTTTGTCAACGAGACCAAGGGGATAAAGCCGCAGTTTAACGTTCCTGCCTTTCCAAAATTCTCTGAGGAAGAGACCCAAGGGCTTCAGGGAACAAAACAGATGTTCGATCAGATGGGAACCAAGCAGTTCTGCGACTGGATCTTAGAGCAGAAGAAGCTTTTGATCACCGATACGACCATGCGTGATGCACAGCAGTCTCTGATGGCGACGAGGGTGCGTACGGTGGATATGGAGAAGATTGCGCCGGCTGTGTCCGTCTATGGGCAGGATCTGTTTTCTCTGGAGATGTGGGGTGGTGCGACTTTTGATACATCCTATCGGTTTTTAAAAGAATCTCCATGGGAGAGGCTCGATACTCTGCGGGAGAAGATGCCGAATATTCTGTTCCAGATGCTGATCCGGGGAGCCAACGGTGTAGGCTATAAGAATTATCCGGATAACGTCATTCGGGAATTTGTCAAGGAATCGGCGTCTTCCGGCATCGATGTCTTTCGGATCTTTGACTCGCTGAACTGGATTCAGGGGATGGAGATTGCTCTGGATGAGACGCTGAATCAAGACAAGCTTGCGGAGACCTGCATCTGTTATACTGGAGATATCTTGGACGAGTCCAGAGAAAAATACAACCTGAATTATTATGTCAGGATGGCCAAAGAGTTAGAACGAAGAGGCAGTCATATCCTGGGCATCAAAGATATGTCAGGTCTGTTAAAGCCTATGGCGGCCGAAAAGCTGATCAAGACCTTAAAGCAGGAGATCGGGATACCAATTCATCTGCACACCCATGACACTTCCGGCAACGGTGTGGCGGCAATATTGATGGCAGCACAGGCAGGTGTGGATATCGTGGATGCGGCGTTTAACTCCATGAGCGGACTCACTTCCCAGCCAGCCCTTAATTCCGTCGTGGCAGCTCTTCAAAACAGTGAGAGAGACACCGGACTAGATCCGGACAAATTACAGAAGATCTCCGAATACTGGAGAGATGTGCGTCCGGTCTACAGTGGTTTTGAGTCAGAGCTTGTGACTTCCACTGCGGAGATCTATAAATATGAGATTCCAGGCGGACAGTATTCCAATCTAAAGCCTCAGGTGGAGAGCTTTGGGCTGGGGCACCGGTTTGAAGAAGTCAAAGATATGTACAAGATCGTCAATACGATGTTGGGAGATATCGTCAAGGTGACACCGACTTCCAAGGTGGTTGGAGATCTGGCCATCTTTATGGTGCAAAATAACCTGACGCCGGAAAATATCTATGAGAAGGCATCAGGGATCGATTTCCCGGATTCTGTGGTGTCCTATTTTGAAGGGATGATGGGACAGCCCGAAGGCGGATTTCCGCCTGAACTTCAGAAACTGGTCTTAAAAGATAAGCCTGCGATTACCACAAGACCAGGGGAACTGCTGCCGCCGGAGGATTTTGGCGCGATTAAGGCATATTTAAAAGAGACATTGGGACTGAAGGGGAATCGAAGAGAGCGGCTTAGCTACGCCCTCTACCCGAAGGTATACGAAGATTATATAAAGAGTATTCGCAAAGAAGGGGATTTCCGCCATATGGGATCTGATATCTTCTTCCATGGTCTCAGTGAGGGAGAGACTTGCGAGGTCAAATTTGACGAAGGACATATTATGATTGTCAAATTGCAGGAGGTCAAGGCAGTGGATCAGGACGGCAACCGGGAAGCGATCTTTGAGGTCAATGGAAACCGGCGTCTGATCAAAGTCAAAGATACCAGCATCGCAGTCAATGCCCACAATGCAGTGCTCTATGCCAATGCAGATGATCCAATGGAGATTGGAGCCAATATCCCTGGAAATATCATCAAGATTATGGTAAAAGAAGGGGAGGTCATTGAAGAAAAGCAGCCAATCGCAGTGATTGAAGCCATGAAGATGGAGACGAATATCTTGGCTTCGGCAGCCGGAGTGGTGGAGCGGATCTATGTTTCAGAGGGACAGCAGGTCAAGGTTGGAGAGATGATCGCAAAGCTTGGCGCAAAGGTTAATGTATAAAACAGCAACGGACCAGATAAGCGAAGGAGTGATTGTATGAAAACCTTATTAAAACATGCAATGATCGTGACCATGAATGAAAAAGGGGAGGTCTACTGGGACGGGAATCTTTTGTTCGAAGATGATAAAATTGTTCAGGTAGGCAATGAACCTGTGGAGGAGAGCAGTTGTGAGGAAGTACTGGATCTGACAGGAAAACTTCTGCTGCCGGGGCTTGTCAACACCCACGTGCATACGTCGCAGCAATTAGCCAGAGGACTGGCAGATGATGTGGATCTGCTGACCTGGCTTCACGACAGGATCTGGCCTTATGAAAGCCATATGACAGAGGAAGATTCCTATATTTCCACACTGTTTTGCGCAGCGGAGCAGATCAAGGCAGGTGTGACGGCGATTGCAGAGCCAGGCGGACAATATGTATCGGGTATGGCAAAAGCCATTACAGAAGCAGGGATTCGGGCGAAACTGGCCAATTCGGTGATGGACTGCGGAGAAGGGCTTCCAAAAGCCTGGCAGCATAACACGCAGGAAGAACTGCTGAGGCAGGAGGAAGATATCAAGAGATTCCACAAGACAGCGGATGGCCGGGTGGAGGTCTGGTTTGGGGTCCGTACGATCTTCAATGCGACCGACGAGCTTTTGCAAAAGACAAAAGAACTGGCAGATCAGTATCATACGGGAATCCATATGCATGTGGCGGAAGCCAAATCAGAAGTGGACTATGTAAAAGAACGCTTTGGCGTGCAGACGGTGACGCATCTTAGAGATCTTGGATTTTTGGGTCCCAATCTGCTGGCTGCTCATACCGTCTGGCTGACCCATGAGGAAGTGGAGATGTTCCGGGATTATGAAGTAAAAGCTTCTCACAATCCGGCTTCTGCTATGCGGGTACTGGGATTTGCCAAGGTGCCAAGGATGTTGAGAGAAGGGATCTGTGTGGCCATCGGAACCGATGGGGCACCCACTAACAATCGGATGGATATGGTAGACGAGATGTGGGTAACTTCCTTGATTCACAAAGGATGGCGCTTAGATCCCACCGTGGTCAAAGCGCAGGAGATCCTTCGTATGGCTACCTGTAACGGAGCAAAAGCATTGCAGGATGAAAAGCTCTACGGCAGCTTAGAACCGGGAAAGAAAGCAGATCTGATCATTATTAATCCGGATTCTGTGGGGATGCAGCCCATGCATGACCCCATCGCGAACTTAGTGACTTCCATGCATTCTACCAATGTGGAGAGCACGATCTGCAACGGCAAGTGGCTGATGCGGGAGAGAAAGCTTTTAACCCTGGATGAAGAAGCTTTGATTCAGGAAGCAAAGCTTCGGGCAGCGAGTATTCGAAGTCGTGCAGGCATCCGGATGCCAGAGCGATTTTCCATGTTGTAATTCTTTTTCAGACAGCTATCGGCAGCACAGAGAGATTCTATGCTGCCGATAGTTGTCTGAATATAAGTTTGCATTAATCCCTGGCGAGGGTAAAACGGTCTACTAACTGCTTCAGGGCATTTGCTTCCGCAGACAGCTCTTCGCTGGCAGCAGCGCTTTCCTGGGCAGTGGCGCTGTTGGTCTGGACAACCGAAGAGATCTGATCGATGCCTTCGGTGACTTGTGTGATCGCAGTGGTCTGGCTGGCTACAGCTTCCACCACAATATCCATCTGGGAAGTTACATGGCCGGCGAGGACACTGGTGCGTTCCAAAGATTCTGTGACCTGATTCACGGCCTGACTGCCTTCATTGACTGCGAGGATAGAACCTTCGATCAGTTCTTTGGTGGCTTTGGCTGCTTCATCGGACTTGGAGGCAAGGTTTCTAACCTCATCAGCTACGACCGCAAAGCCTTTTCCGGAAGAACCAGCTCTTGCAGCCTCTACTGCTGCGTTGAGAGCCAGTATGTTGGTCTGAAAAGCGATACTTTCAATCGTCGAAATAATTCGGGAGATCTCTCCGGAAGAGCGGGAGATCTTTTCCATAGCCACATTCAGTTCTTTGACAAAATCGACGCTGACTCCTAACTGAGCGCCTGCTTGGTTGACAAAATCTCCGGCTTCTTCTGCGGCGGCGGCAGTCGTCTTGGCGCTCTCAGAGATATCTGCAATGGTAGCTGCCAGCTCTTCTACGGAACTGGCCTGCTGGATAGAACCCTGACTTAAGGACTGAGCACCATTGGACACCTGTCCGCTGGCAGAAGATACCTGTCCGGCAGAATTATTAATCTGGCGCATGGTGTTACTGAGTTCCACTTTCAGATGGCGCATGGATGACAAGATGCTCTGGAACTGACCCACATAGGCGTCCCGGTGAGCGGACTGAATATCAAAGTTCTGGTTGGCCATCTCTGTCAGCAGATAACCAATGTCGTTGATAATTGTATTCAGGCCCGTCACCATCTCTGCGGTAGAACGGGTCAACTCTGCGGTTTCATCCTGACCTGTGACCTCTGGTACAGGGGATTCTAAGTCGCCTTCCACAAGCAGCTTCATCCGTTTGGCACAGGCGTGCATAGGAACACTGATATTGTTGGAGAGCTTCAGTGCTACCACGATGGAAGCTAAGATCGAGATCACGATGACGACGATGTTGAGCATGATACCAAAGTATGTAGTTGCCAGATATTCGGACTTCAGCACAGTCACCGCAACGCTCCAGCCATCGGTGTTGCCAACGGGCGCATAAGCAGTAAACCGTTTGCCGTCTGCATCACGAAAGCTTCCAAATCCATTTTTTCCCTGCCTCATGGCTTCATGAATTGCAGCAAGTCCTTTTAACGAGGAGTCACTTTGTGCTTCCTGCTCAATATTCTGAGTGGTGATGGTATCTAACGTGATATCGGCAATGGTGTCACCCGATTTGTTGATCATATAAGCGCGGCTGCTTTCGCCGACTTTGATGGAAGAGACGATATCATTTAAAAAAGTCTCTGGCGGTACAAAATAGACCACGCCTACGATCTGTGCTCCATGACTGCCGTTCTGATAGAGAGGTGCCGCCACCATGATGGATAATTCGCCTGTGATCTTACTGACCAAAGGCTCCGATACATAGACTTTGCCTGACATGGCCTGCTGTACGTATTCTCGGTCGGAGTAGTCATTGCCATCAAAGACACTAAGGCCATCTGGTCCGATGAGATTGCCGCGCTGAAAACCATGCATACTGACACGTTCATCAATGATGGCGCGTTTGTCTTCGAGCGATACAGTGTCGTCAGAGAGCTGAGGGATACAGCCGGTATCCATAGCCACATTCTTATAAGCAGCTAATTCCTGCTCGATACGCTCTGCTGCCAACACAGCGGTCTCACTCATCATCTGATCCATTGTTGTGATGGTGCTTTGATAATTCAGCGTGATGCTGGATGTTCCCACCGCAGCCAAAGCAATCAAAACAGTTGCCATCAGACATACGGTGATCTTTTTACGGATACTGTTCATGTTCTTTTCTCCTTTTAGTGGGTAATCTTATGTCTTATTATACCATAGAACAGAGCATTACGTCTATTCCAAAAACAGAAGATTATGATGAACTGCGGGTGCCCCGTAGGGCCTGAAAGCTTCCGTACAGGTCCAGCAGGCCAAATCCCCAGCTTTTGTTGGGATAGGAGAATACAGAAGGCCTTCTGGCTCCCCGGATTAAAAATCTTTGGATGGCGATTCCGTCCATCGTAGGTACATTCCCCTGAACAATCCCCCATTCCATCAACAGAGCGCTGGCTCCTGCTGCCAGGGCTGCGGCTGCGCTGGTTCCGGTTAAGGTGCTGCCTCTTCCAAAGCGGTCTATGGCAGCTACATTGACAGCCGGGGCAGCGATATCCGGTTTTTGATTGCCATTTCTGGTATTTCCGCGGCCGGAATCGATCCAGGTACTTTCTGTACTGCCGTCATAGCCGGCTACTGTGAGGACGCCTGGCATATTACCGGGACCGGTGATGGTAGTATCCGGATCCGGACGCAGAAAATACGTGCCGTCACTGATAAATCCCGTCACTGGCAGCCAGATATGAAAACTGTTGTCCAGATCTCCCGTGGAGTAAATCCGAAGCCGCCAGATTCCAGGGGTTGGATTTTCAAAAGATAATAAAAGCCGTTCGTCACCGGAGATGATCTCGCTTAGTTCGTATTGGATATCCAGTATGGTATTTTCAAATAGAAAATCATATCTTTGCTGTTCTAAGATTCTGGGAAAGATTCTGGGAATCTGTTCTCCGGAAGGAGAGATGATCTCTGCGGCAAACATTCCTGGAGCATTTCCCCACAGATTGAGCTGAAATCCGGGTTCTCCTTCTCCGACGCGCAGCTCCACATCCAGATATCCGGGATTTTGAGGCACGATGCCATAGAAGTGATGCCCTTTGTTTCCTTCATTGCCGGCAGCGACTGCCACAGAGCGGCCTGCCCGGCGTACAAAATCAATCAGGTACTGTTCCAGGGCGGTACTTCCCGTATGCCCTCCGGAATTGGTTCCAAGGGCGATACAGACCACCAGAGGACGATTTTCTCTCCGAGCCAGCAGATCCAGATAGCGAATCGCCAGCATCATATCGGTCTCCTGGTAAGCGATGCTGTCCTGGGGGATCTGCTGGATCTCGCGCATAAATGGCTTGGCTTGCTTCAATTTGACAAAAGCAATGGAGGCTTCGGGTGCGGCTCCGATAAAATTTTCGCTCTCGATCTGAGAACCTGCGGCGATGGATGCGATCTTGGTCCCATGTCCGTTGAGATCTGCACCGGGGAGATCACTGCGGCCTTCCCAGAGAAACTGATCGATCTCTTCGGCAGTGTAGATGCTTCCATAGAGAAATCCTTCGGGCGGCGTTCCGCTTTGATCAGTCTGATCCCACAGTTCGATCACTCTGGTCTTACCATCTTGTGTACGAAAAGCCGGATTTTCCAATGAGATGCCAGAATCTAAAAAACCAATGATCACGCCGTTTCCCCGAAGCTTCAGTGCGGGCTGATTCTGAATAGGCAGTATTCTGGTATACTCTAAGCTTTCTGTATTCATCTGTGTGTGACAGTAGGGGATTGCGTAATCTCCGATGGGAGCGGATGTGGGATCTCGTAAGACTTCATTTCGATTCAGGTAAAATACACTGAAGTTCCGGTTGATATATTGTGCACAGACTCCAAAAGGGTATTCCCCCGATGTGGTTGAGGTTACATCCACTTTCCATATAAAATCCATATATTCATTTGACAAAATGGCTTCTTTACAATTGTCCATAAGTATGCTCCCAAAGTTTCTCCTTGTATACATATGAGAAGAACGGAAAATTTGTGATAAGGGAATTTTCTTGACATCCATTCAAAACGTGTTAAAATGGATTCGATATACATTGTATACAATAATACAACCAAGGAGAAGACAATGGATAACAACAGAGCGGTTCATTTTGACGGACATACCAATTTGCTTCAGCTAGAAGAGCATATGTATCCGCTGGTGGATGTGGATCATCCCAATACCTTTCGGAATCTGTATCCTTATACGGAGATTCCCAAGATTGCATTTAATGACCGGATTGTTCCCCATCATATGCCGGAGGAGATCTGGATCACAGACACAACGTTTCGGGATGGGCAGCAGTCCAGAGCGCCTTATTCCACCGAGCAGATTGTGACGATCTATGACTATTTTCACAAGCTGGGCGGGCACAAGGGACTGATCCGGCAGTCGGAGTTCTTTCTATATAGTAAAAAAGACCAGGATGCGGCCTATCAGTGCATGGAAAAGGGATATCGGTTTCCGGAGGTGACAAGCTGGATTCGGGCCAACAAAGATGATTTTCAGTTGGTTAAGGATCTGGGCATGAAAGAGACCGGGATCTTAGTTAGCTGTTCGGATTACCATATTTTTTATAAGATGAAGATGACCAGGCGGGAAGCCATGCAGCACTATCTGAATATTGTGCGGGATTGCTTGGAGATCGGCATCAGTCCAAGATGTCATCTGGAGGATATCACAAGGGCGGATATCTATGGTTATGTGATTCCTTTCTGTCTGGAACTGAAAAATATGATGGATTACTACAATATTCCGATCAAAGTACGCTGTTGCGACACGATGGGATACGGGGTCAATTACCCAGGCGCTGTGATCCCGCGGTCCGTTCCGGGGATTATCTACGGGATGCGGATTCATGCAGGGTTCCCGTCTGAACTGATCGAGTGGCATGGACACAATGATTTTTATAAAGCGGTCAGCAATTCCACCACCGCCTGGCTCTATGGGGCTGCCGGCGTCAACTGTTCGCTGTTTGGCATCGGTGAGCGGACGGGCAATACGCCTTTGGAGGCGATGGTCTTTGAGTATGCACAGCTTCGGGGTACGTTAGACGGTATGGATACGACGGTGATCACAGATCTGGCAGAATATTATGAAAAAGAGATCGGTTATAAGCTTCCATCGAGGACGCCTTTTGTGGGCAAAAACTTTAATGTGACCAGAGCCGGCATCCATGCGGACGGCCTTTTGAAAAATGAAGAGATCTACAATATTTTTGATACGGAGAAATTTTTAAAACGTCCGGCGCTGGTGTCGGTATCTAATACTTCAGGACTGGCAGGCATCGCTCATTGGATCAATACCTATTTTAGCCTGAAAGAAGAACAGATGCTGGATAAGAACTCAGAGCTGGTACATATGGTGAAGGCATGGGTGGATGAAGAGTATGAGAGCGGCCGGGTGACGGTCTTAACGGATGAAGAACTTTTGTCTGTGATCAAAGAGGCGTGTGATAAGACGGGAGTACAGATCGTACAGGAGGCATAAAAGTGATGAGCGATAAGCAAAATGCCAGGGAGACTCGTGACAGATATTCCCTTCGGGGAAAAGTGTATGAGAGCATCCGCGAAGATATCTTAAGCGGGAGATATCAGCAGGGGACAGAGCTTAAAGAGGCGGCAATCGGAACAGAACTAGGCGTAAGCAGAACACCTGTTCGAGAGGCGCTGCGCCAGTTGGAACTGGAAGGTCTGGTAAATATCATTCCCAACCGGGGAGCCTATGTCAATATGATCACGGCAAAGGATGTGCAGGATATCTATATCATCCGTTCCATGTTAGAAGGGCTGTGCGCAAGATGGGCCACACAGAATATTACGGAGGAGCAGTTAGAAGATCTGGAAGAGACGCTTTGCCTGTCGGAGTATCATACGCAAAAAGGGCATTATGAGAAGCTCTATGAGCTGGACAGCCTGTTCCATGAGCAGCTCTACTGTGCAGCCGGCAGCCGGATCTTGAACCATGTATTGTCCGATTTTCACGACTATGTAAAGCGGGTGAGAAGAGAGAGCATCGCTTTTGCAGACCGTCCGGTAAAATCCACTATGGAACACCGGGCGATCTTTGAGGCAGTCAAGGTAAAAGATGCAGAGCAGGCAGAGGCACTGGCAAGAGAGCATATTAAGCATACCATTGAAAATATCCAGGTATATGGATTGGATAAGATTTTGTAGGACAAAAGGAGTAGATAAGAATGGAAAAGATCAAGATGACGACACCATTAGTAGAGATGGACGGAGATGAGATGACACGGATTCTCTGGGAGATGATTAAGGAGGAGCTTCTGCTTCCTTTTGTGGATCTAAAGACCGAATACTATGATCTGGGACTTGAGAACCGGGACCATACCGACGATCAGGTGACAGTAGATGCGGCAGAGGCCACGAAAAAATACAAAGTAGCAGTCAAATGTGCGACGATTACGCCCAATGCTTCCCGTGTAGAAGAATACCACTTAAAAAAGATGTGGAAAAGCCCCAACGGGACAATCCGGGCGCTTTTGGACGGAACGGTCTTCCGCGCGCCGATTCTTGTAAAGGGAATCGAGCCTTATGTAAGGACCTGGAAAAAACCAATCACTTTGGCACGTCATGCCTATGGTGATGTTTATAAGGCATCAGAGATGCGGATACCGGGACCTGGAAAAGTGGAACTGGTCTATACAGCAGCAGATCAGTCCACCGTATCTACGCTGGTGCATGAGTTTCAGGGGGCAGGCATCGTTCAGGGGATGCATAACTTAGATGCCTCGATTGAGAGCTTTGCAAAAAGCTGTTTTCAGTATGCGTTGGATCTGAAACAGGATCTCTGGTTTGCGGCAAAAGATACGATCTCGAAGCAGTATGACCACCATTTTAAAGATGTCTTTGAGGAAGTGTATGAAAGAGAGTATCGGGAAGCTTTTGAGAAAGCTGGGATTACATATTTTTATACGTTGATTGATGACGCTGTGGCACGCGTGGTGAAGTCAGAAGGAGGCTTTATCTGGGCTTGTAAAAATTATGACGGAGATGTGATGAGTGATCTGGTAGCGACGGCATTTGGGTCTTTGGCGATGATGACATCCGTGCTGGTGTCTCCAAAGGGATATTATGAATATGAAGCGGCCCACGGCACCGTACAGAGGCACTATTACAAACATCTGAAAGGCGAGGAGACCTCTACAAATTCCATGGCTACGATCTTTGCATGGAGCGGAGCGCTTAGAAAACGCGGCGAGCTGGATGGATCCAAAGAATTGATGCATTTTGCTGATCTTCTGGAGCAGGCTTCCATTCAGACCATTGAGTCCGGCAGGATGACCAAAGACCTGGCATTGATCACAAGCCTTACAGATGTGACAGTCTTAAGTTCTAGAGACTTTATCAAGGCAGTCCGTGAAGAACTGGAAAAGATGATGGCATAAAAAGAGAACCCTTCCCATATATTAGAACAAATATGGGAGGGGTATATTTATGGAAGCCATTCAAAGTCAAAAAGAATTTCATCTATACAACGATATCAAAGACCGTACAGGCGGAGAGATCTACATAGGGGTGGTGGGACCGGTTCGCACAGGGAAATCCACGTTTATCAAGCGTTTTATGGACCTTTTGGTGCTGCCTAATATGGAGGATATCCATGAGAGAGAACGGGCAACGGATGAACTGCCCCAGTCTGCTGCCGGAAAGACTATTATGACCACAGAACCAAAATTTGTGCCAAAAGATGCGGTAGAGATCAACGTGGGAGGAAAGATCCCTGTAAAGATCCGGCTGATTGACTGCGTGGGATATATGGTAGAAGGCGCTACAGGGCATCTGGAGAATGATATGGAGCGAAAGGTGAAAACTCCCTGGTTTGAGGAGGAAATCCCATTTACAAAGGCCGCAGAGCTTGGTACGCACAAAGTGATCCACGACCATTCCACGATTGGGATTGTGGTGACTTGTGACGGAAGCTTTGGGGATATCCCGGCAGAGAATTATCTGCAGGCAGAGGAGCGGACGATTGAGGAGCTTAAGACGCTGGGGAAACCTTTTGTGATCTTATTAAATACTACAAGGCCTTACAGTGAACAGGTGCGTTCGCAGGCAGAAGAGATGTTTCACAAATATCAGATACCGGTATTGCCGGTAAACTGTGAACAGCTAAAAAAGGATGATATCACCATGATCTTAGAACAAGTGCTCTTGGAGTTTCCGCTGACAGAGGTGGAATATCATATGCCAAGATGGGTGGAGATGCTTCCGGTCACACATCCGGTGAAACAGGAGATTATCAAGAAGGTACAGGCGATGATGGAGGAATTTCATGTGCTTCGGGATGTGGGACTGGCGCAGACGGAGTGTGAAGGCCCCTCGATTCGTCAGATGAAGTTAGAGCGTGTGGCGCTTAATTCGGGTACGGCCGTGTATTCGATTGATATGGAAGAGAGCTGTTATTACCAGATGTTAAGTGAACTGACGGGGATGGAACTTCAGGATGAATATGATCTGATGGAGCAGCTAAAGGAACTTTCAGCGATGCAGAAGGAGTATGGAAAGGTGATCCAGTCTATGGATACGGTGCGCCAAAAAGGATATGGGATGGTGCTGCCGGAGAAGGATGAGATTACGATGGAAGATCCGGTGCTGATTCATCAGGGCGGTAAATTTGGAGTGAAACTACGGGCACTCTCGCCTTCGGTACATATGATTCGGGCAAATATTGAGACGGAGATCGCGCCGATTGTGGGAAGTGAGCAGCAGGCGAAGGATCTGATCCAGTATATTCAGGAGGGGAGAGAGCAGGAAGAAGGGATCTGGCAGATCAATATCTTTGGGAAGACGATTGAGGAACTGGTGGAGGATGGGATACGGAATAAATTGTATCAGATCGGGGAAGAAAGTCAGGTGAAGCTGCAGGATACGATGCAGAAGATTGTGAATGATTCAAATGGGGGGTTGGTTTGTATTATCATTTAAGGAAGCGGGGGGACGGGGCTGCCGCAAAATGGGGCGCCCTGGATCGACAAAGGTCTGCATAGAGTGTATCGGACAGTCGGCAAAGTTTGTATGTTCCAGTCGGACACGTGAACGTGTTCGCCTGG
>CAJUGG010000054.1 GCA_910585995.1 uncultured Lachnospiraceae bacterium | reverse complement strand
GCTTTGACTGCTGCTGTTCCGTTTTGCATAAAAAAAGCGGGCAAGAAACTCATTGCTTCTCACTCGCCTTTTTCTGCACCCTGTATGGCAGCTACCCTATTTCAGTTTGTTGGTTGATACTGTTTTATGAGTAGCTACCATTGGCGGTCTTTTTTAATACAGTTCATTGTAGAGGGATTCCGTAAGGGATTCGGCGTAGGCATCATCTAACTCTGGGAAGTCAAGCATCAGCTTTTTGCGGATGGCTTCTGTGATGATAAAGTAGCGCATCTCTTCCGGCGTGTCTTCTTCGGGCAGAGCAGAGAGTTCTGCTGCGGACAGGTTGGTCTTGGCCCATTCCTGGATACGGGCCTCTAAGTCGGATTCTTTGGAGATATCGTCTAATATGCTCATGGCTTTTTTAAAGGAAGTGACGGCGATGATGATGAAGATTACAAAGACGACTTCCATGATGGCGAGGGAGAAGAGGGTCAGGGGGAGGGTGATCACGCCGATTAGGGCTAATGTGATCACAAGAAAGCCGATTCCTCCTACGAAGAGGAACGTAAGGGCTGAGGATCTGAGGTCGGCGTGGCGGTCTTTGGCTGGAATGTGGGTATTCATCTGGCTGGCAGCTACGGTGCGGGCAGCGATGTCAGCGAGTTCTTCTTCGTCGGGGAGTGGAACGGACTGCTCGATGGTCTCTTCGGGGAGGAGATCGACAAGATCTGCGTCACAGTCGGGACAGTGGGTACGGCCTTCGACGTATTCGTTTTTGCATATTGGGCACCAGGGCATGGGTGGGGCCTCCTTTCGTGTATGGTATGGGGGTATTTTAACATGCGAAAAAGAAATTTGCAAATCGGGGGGATGGTTCAGAGGGAGGAGGGGGTGGAGAAGTATGGATTGAGGATTGGGGATTGAGTTTTGGAGAGGGGATGGGTATAATACATGATAGTTGATTGGAGGTGGTTTGATGAGGATTACGGTTATTGGGGTTGGGAAGATTAAGGAGCGGTATTTTGTGGATGCGATTGGGGAGTATGGGAAGAGGCTTGGGAGATTTTGTAAGTTGGAGGTGGTGGAGGTGGCGGATGAGAGGACGCCGGAGGGGGCGAGTGAGGAGGAGAGGGTGCGGATTAAGAGGAGGGAGGGGGAAAGGATTTTACAGAGGATTCCGGGTAATTCTATGGTGGTGGCGCTTGCGATTGAGGGGAAGATGTGGGATTCGGTGGAGTTGTCTAGGCAAATGGAGCGGTGGAATGTGGGAGGGGTTAGTCATGTGACGTTTGTGATTGGAGGGTCTTTGGGGCTGGCGGACGAGGTGCTTTTGAGGGCGGATGAGAGGCTTAGCTTTTCGAGAATGACATTTCCGCATCAATTGATGCGGGTGATCTTGCTGGAACAGATTTATCGGAGTTTTATGATACGCAGCGGGGCGCCGTATCATAAGTAGGAAAGAGGAGAGACAGATGGAAGTATCGGTGAAGGCGAAGGAAAGATTTTGTAAGGATTGTAATATTCCTCTTCGGATTTTTCAGGAGCCGTATTTTATGGATCGGATGAGATTGTATGATCGATTTTATGGAACCATGGGGAAATGGGAGATTTTTCTGGAGGAGCTTGGGCATTATCATTGGGAACAGGATTATTTTGAGGAATATAACCAGGTTAAGGATGCGGCGATTAAGGCGATTAAGGAGTCAGAGAGTTATCAGAGGTTTCAGGAAGAGGATATGAATCGCTTTGCACTGACGCACCGGGATCTTCCGAGAAAGGATATCTTTAAAACGAGTTTTGACGGGAAGACATTTATCAGTGTGGATATGAAAAAAGCGAATTTTACGGCGTTGCATCATTATGCGGCGGATCTGTTTCAGAGTCCGGCTGGGATTGCGGATACTTGGGAGGAGTTTATCGGAGGATTTACCAGGAACCGGCATATCATACAGAGTAAATATATCCGGCAGGTGATCTTGGGAAATTGTAATCCGAAGAGGCATATTACTTATGAGCGGTATCTGATGGATGGGGTGTTGTCTGGATTGTGTGAGAGGGGTGTGTCTTTGGAGCGGGTGGTGTTTTTTTCCAATGACGAGATCATTGTGGAGATCAGTGACCTTACAGAGCAGGCACAGAAGGAGATGGAAGGTCAGATTCGTGATTGTGTGGGTGAGATGGATATTTTACTGAGAACGGAACGGTTTTTGCTGCATAAGATTGAGGGAACGGATGGATATTATAAGGAGATCTATGGAGAAAATAAAGAGAGAATGATAGAATTTAAGTGTCTGGACAACTATATGCTGCCTTTTGTGCTTCGGGCCTTTTTAGGGGAAGAAGTGACAGACAGTGACCGGACATTTTACCATGAAGGACTGCTGGCGAGATTTGTGGAGGTTCCAAAGCTGAAGATCTATGAAGAAAAATGATAAGATACTGATAGTGGCAATTTTATTAGCTGTATGTATCTGCGGGGCGTGGATATATGGAAGACAGACGAAGGGAGCTTATGTATTGGTGTGTGTGGACGGAGAGGAGTATGGAACCTATCCGTTATCTGAGGAACAGGTGATCGAGATCGGGGATACGAACCAGTTAGAGATCAGCGAGGGAAAAGCTAAGATGGTATCTGCCAAGTGTCCCGATCAAATCTGTGTGCAGACAAAAGCAGCAGAGCACGCACATGAGATGATCGTATGTATGCCCAATCGGGTGACGGTGGAGATCTTAGAGTAAATGATAAACAGGACAGGGAATCTATGGATGCGTTTTGAGCAAGTTCATAGATTCCCTGGCTTTTCTTATGCTGAGATCATATGTTAGATCCTCTCATCGGGAAGCAGTTCGGCGATCAGCTGTTTTTGGAATGTTTTGTCGGTGGTGGCGCGTCGGAGGTCGTCCAGGCGGTTGGCGTCCAGCAGGATCTTGCAGAGCTGGTTGATACGTTCTTCGCCTTTTTCCAGTCCTTTTTCTAATCCATCCTGAAATATCATCTCTCCTAATACGGTCATGTTTATCATCTCCTTGATCTTTTTTAGTTCTTGCGTGGTCAGAAACTTTTGTGCAAATGTGTAGAGAATGGCCTCCATCTGAATGTGTTCTTCTTTGGTTAAATGTTCTTGTTCTTGCCGCAGTAAGGTGATCCCGCGGGCGATTCGTTCCTGCTGGGACATGGTGCCGTCCATAAGAGGAGTTAACAGAAGGTTCAACAGATCAGAACGTGTTAAGTGAGTTGTTTTCTGTTTGTACTCTAATGTCTGAAGAATCTGGTCGGCATTATGGTCTTTTAAGCGTATCACATTTACTTTGTAGGTGTTGATGCCCTCAGACAGTCTGCTTGTTAATTTTTTGACAGTGGAACTGCACAGGACGCAGGTGATTACGGGAACTTTGTAATACTGGCTTAAGATCGCTTCGTAAGTGCGGAATCTTCTAAGATCCGCGGTCTGGATGCTATCGCTTTCAAATTCCAGGTGAAGCCAGCTGCCGTCCTGCATCACGTAGTTAAAATCCTGGATAAAGTCTTTGGGATTTAAGTACACTTGCTCGGTGGGGGCGAGGCACTTGACTTTTTCTTTGATGCCAAGAAGCGGCAGCAGTTCTTCCCCAAAGAGTCTGGCAGCGTCTTTGAGCGCGCGGTCTTCTAAGGGCTGGCTTTTGATGGGGCCTTTATTGCTCATATCGTCTCCTGTAAGCAGAAACCATATAAGAAATCGTTGTTGATATGATTATAAGTTTTTTTACAGCATCAAGCAACTATATTCTGCTCTTTATGGTCTGTTTTGTGGGTATCATGCCTGAATAATAGGCGAAATGACAGATAGCATGGGAGAAAGTCCCGCTCGAAATGCAATCTTTTTTCTTTTGTGTAGGATTTCTTATATGAAGTGGATGCTTGTGTGTCTACTATACCATAAAATGACAGAATGTGCCAGGTTTTTTTGTGGTTCAGGGATTGTGATTTTCATATGTTATTGTCAGAAGAAAATGTCTTTTCTATATCTTCAAGTGAATTAATAAAGGCAAGTACTGCCTTGATTTCATGATCTGTCATTTTTTCCAACTGTAAAATAACTTGTCTGTGAATATCGGAAAGATTTGGATTTTTGCTTAGTTGCTTGTATTTTGGCTCTTCACCAGATAAAAGCCATTGTGCATTATATCCGAGTTTTTCTTCTATTAAATTGGCCACAGTTACGGATACATTGCGATTGCGACCAGATAGCAGAGTAGACACATAGCTTTCGGTAACTCCCATCAGAGCGGCTAATTCCTTTTGCTTTAAGTGGTTTTCTTTGATGATGACAGAAATCCGTTCTTT
>CAJUGG010000053.1 GCA_910585995.1 uncultured Lachnospiraceae bacterium | reverse complement strand
TTTGTGTGCAGCAGACGGACACCTTGTGTGTCCGTCTGCTGCACACAAATCCGCTTCTTTGTCCGCTCCAATCTACACAGCACTATTTGTGCGATCCAGGCCGCCCCGCTTTGCGACAGTCCCTGGGTTTTGAGTTATGGACCTTTTTTCCTTGTGAATTTAATTAATTAAAATTCGGCAGGAAGGGCGGAGGGGGTGAAGCCAGGGATGGTGCTTTCCCAGCTTTCGATGCCTATGGTGGGGAGGTAGGGGTTCATGTAGGACAGAGACTCCTCACTGTCTAAGTATTTGTAGACATCATAGGCAGTTTTTTGGTTGTGGTTTTGGTCGCGCAGGCCGAAGTAGAGGCCGGTGCTTGTCTCGGCAGGGGCGTCTAGGTAGGCTCGGATGATGTAGGAATCGATCCGGGTGTTGAACAGGGCGATGTAGTAGCCGTAGCCGATGGCGGCGGCTTGGGAGGCTTCGGAGGTGGGATCGCCTTGTTGGCCGGTGTAGCCTAGTTCTCCGATGATTACGCGGATGGAATTGTCTGGCTTTCCATAGCGGGACTCTATGCTCTTTAGATAGTCAGTTAATACCTGGATGTTCTTCATGGAGATGTATTTGGTGTTTGAAGAACTGGTGGTATTGGTGTTGTCACTCCAGAAGTTTACCCTGGTCAGGGGCTGGGAGTAGGGATGGTAGTTGACATTCCACTCCATCTGGGGTGCGGTCTGGTTCATATAGGCAGCAAATTGGTCCAGATAGGATTTGCCGCTGTGTCCGGCCACGGAGGCGGTCCAGCAGTGGTCTAAGGATATGAAGACCCTAGAGCTTTTGGCGCCGCGTTTAACGCCTTTGTAGAGGAGCTGGAAGGCCTGTGCGTAGTTGGCTACACAGTCATTCAGAGAGAGATTGCCGGAATAGTTCCATTCTTTGCAGCTGTTGACTTCATTTCCCAGTGTCCAGTTGCTGACTCTGGTCTTTAAGGAACCAAATTCTTCTCCCATATAGCGAAACAGAGCTTCAAAGGTGTCTCTGGATATGGAATCTTGCATATTCAGTGCATAATAGGGGGCTGCCCCTTGTTTTCTGGCAGATGGGTGAATCAGATAGGATAATTCATCGTCCCATCCCATTAACAGAACCAGTGTGACATTTCTCATCCGGTTGGCGCCATAGGGATTTTCTTCTCCTCCCCAGCCGTGGAGATGATAGATGGTGTCTTTTAATGCGATTAAATCTCCAAAATAATAGGTCTTTCCCCGATAGGTATATGGGATAAAACCGGATCTTTCTCGTGTGCTGATCAGATCAGCCATATTGACGTTGAGAAGGATATGCTGTGCTTCGGTATCTTCGGTGTAGTTGGAGACACCCTGGATTCCTTTTTTGGAGGTAATCTTATACTGCTCGTAATAGCCCCAGTAGCGGTCTTTCTCAACGCTCAGCTCTTCATCCGGGCTGGTATCCGGTGTTGGGGGCAGATCTGGTTTTTTAATGGTGCTTTCGGCACTGTTATAGTTCTGATCTAATACTTCCTGACTGTCTGTGATGCAGAAATCAAAAACCATGCTTCCTTGATAGTTTCCTTTTCCGGTCAGTATGATCTGATAGGCGCCTGGTTTTTTGACGCTGCCGCTTCTTTTGCCGCCGACGGCCTGGTATTTGATGGTGTAATCTTTTTTAGGCTGCAGAGACACACCATCCACGGTCACAGAGGTTGGCATTACTTTGATATTTTTGGAAGTATACTTCCAGGCATAGGGAAAATGGATCTCTGCATCTTCGATCGAGGCTTTTCCAATCATATAGGTCAGTTTGACAGAACCTTTGAAGCTGCCTCTGCCTACTACCTGAATGACGTTTTTACCGACTTTCAGCTTTTTGGGATATTTCACTGTATAGTCAATGCCTTCCCGGCAGATTCCGCCTTCGTAGCTGACTGAGACGGTTGGCAGCGCACCTTCTCCTCCGTAGATATCTGAATACGAGGATAACGATACGGTGGTATCTTTCATATTTTTAGGCGTAATCTTAAATTTCAATACCTTCGTTCCGGTAAAATCTCCGATACCTGTCAGCTGGATCTGGGCATTTCCTTTTTCGGTATTCTGCAGATACTCAACCTGGTAGTCCACACCTGCGGTCAGTCCTGTTTTATTATAGCTGATCTCGACTCCGGGAGTGATGGGAAGTCCTGTGTAGGCAAAACCTTTCCCTAGTACTTTTGCTTTTACTTTCTTGGCAATGTTCTGGGGATTTATCGGAAAATCAACCCGGCAGACACCGTCATATCCGCTGCCTTCCACGCCGCGGATCACGACCGTCGCAGTTCCCGCATGGATATTATTCTCATAAGAAATGGTATATTGGCTGCCTTCTTTTAATTTCTTATTGGTAGAACTGTCTTTGACCACTACCTTGGGTGTGATGGCGCGGCCAGTGTAAGTCTGAGGCTTGATACCGGATACGGATATCCCCTCTAATACTTTTTCCTGGACGGCTCTGGCAGTCTCTGGTACTTCTTCAGCAGCTTGATCTGCTTGGGCAAGAGACAGTTCTTCTTGGGCAGGCGCTGACGGCTCTGCGGGATTTTGAGCTGCGCTTTGAGACATCAGATCATCCGATGTCTTTGTCTCTACGTTTTCAGATATGGTCTTTTCACTGGGTGTAGTTGCCGGCAGAGCTTCTGATTGCTGCGTCTGATGCTCAGGCTGTATGGACTCGTTTGGCTCTGCTGGCTGCATGGGTTCAGTTCCTGTCTGGGTCTCGGTGTCAGGTTTTGTGGTCCTGGTCTCTTCTGGTGTCTCTGACTGCGCTGGCTCCTGTGATGGCAAAATCTCTGAATCCTCCATCTGATCACCTGCTTCTTTTTTATCCTCTGGTGTGGTTACTGTTGCGTCTGTGTCAGCCGGCAGATAGTCTGTGCTGCCTATTTCCGGATAAGCAAAAAATCCCCTGTGGCTGTTGGAAAAATCTCCATACATCTGATAGGTCTCTTGCATTTCCTCGGTATCGCCTTTTAAAAAGACGTTTCGAGAGGTATCCACCAGATACCAGTTTTCATCTTCCATCTGCACCATATTCCACACATGAAGTTCTTCTTCCACGATTCCCTTTACCAAAATACAGGTGATCTCTGCCTGATCACAGAGACGCTGAAACATCCGGGCAGATGACTCTGTGGATTCTTCTTGTCCCATGGAGTTTAGGATCTGGTCAAAACATGTACGTAAGGTCTGGCAAGTATCTCCCTCCTCGGCTGAAGGAATCGTCTCTTCTGTCTCTTTGTCTGTATCCTCTTCCCAAGCAAGCTCCCAGGATGCCTCCACGGTCCACAGGGTAGTTCCGTCTTCACTTGGTATTCCTTCATACTTTATTACGAGTTCACTGTTCTCTGTATCCAGATACTCTGCATCTGCATAGTCATAATACCATGCATCAAACGCATATTGTGCAGCTTCCTCATATGACAGAACGAACGCTTCGTATGCCTCTCCTTCTAATTCCTCCGCATCTGTCGTGATCTCTCCTAGAGATATGGCCGTTTCATTTTCTTCCAGAGCAGCCTGTAACTGCTCATACAAAGCCCTCTCGGTCTGACCCTTCAGCTGATTTCCATAGGACTCTGTATAAGTATACGGTTCCTCGTCATCCTCTTGCCCGATCAGCGGCTGATCCCAAAGGTAGGCATCTTCTTCAGAGCTATTCCTCTTCAGATGAGGCTTAAAATGTCTCTCTTCTTCTAAAGGCTCTGTATCCTCTTCTGCTTCTGGCTGTTCTTTTGCTTCTTCCTCTGGTGCTTCTTGAGTCTGTTCCTCCTGCGGTTTTGGCAGCTCTGGTTCTTTTGGCTGCTCACTCTGAGGCAGATCACCGTTATCTTCCGGGGATACCTCCCCTGCTCCCTCAGGCAATACCCTATCGCCTTCTGGCACATCAGTCTCATCCTGCTCCTGGTTATCTTTTGGTATCCCACTATCTTCTTCTGGATACTGTGATGTCTCTCCCTCTTCTGGCCCTGCCGTTTCGTTTTCTTCCGGCAATGCAGGTGCTTCTTCTCCCTCTTCGAGTGTCTCCGGCTCTGCAGAACGATCCGCTGCATAAATGATACTCTGATCCGTCACAAGTACAACCGCCGCCACAGATACGGCGATCCCTCGTTTCCAAATGTTCCATTTTTTCATAAGTACACCTCATTTCTTATCTGCTGTATTCCATCATACTCATTTCTTTCTTCCTTGTCAATTTCTAAGTTTTCCCGAATTGAATTGCAGTTGCAGATGCCTACCCCCACACTTCTCTTAAGATCCCCGCCGCCTTTTGAATCTCCTCTTCCGTCATTGTCGCATATCCCAAGATCACCGTCGGCTCATACCTTCTCTGGTCAATGCAGTATTCAGACAGCGGATATACTTTCACTCCCGCCTGCTCCGCTCTGAGGATCCGCTCTTCTTCGGACATCTCTCCATTCATCTGCAGCAGGATATGCACCCCCGACCGCTCTCCAAGTATCCTCCTAACGCTTTTCATCCCTTTTACTTCTGCCAATAATACATCGTGCTTACTCTTATACAATGCTCTCATCTTATTCAGATGCCGCTCAAAATATCCCCGTTCCATAAAATACTGCAAGACCCTCTGATCCGTCCGCGACACCGTACAAGAAAAACTGCGCCCCACCTGCTCGTATCTCTCCAGAAGCGGCAACGGCAGCACCAGATAACTGATACGGATAGACGGCGCAATCGACTTGGAAAAAGTCCCGATATAGATCACCCTCTGATGACTGTCACTCCCCTGCAGCGAAGGAATCGGCTTTCCCCCATACCGAAATTCACTGTCATAATCATCTTCGATGATATACCTCCCTTCCCCCTTCGCCGCCCACTGCAAAAGCTCCTGTCTCCTCTTAATCGGCATCACCACCCCCATAGGGTATTGATGAGAAGGCATCACATACGCGATATCCGCCCCGCTCAGCCTAAGCTCCTCCACACTCATCCCATACCGGTCCATAGACACCGTACGGCACTCATACCCCAATCTCTGAAAAATATCATACGCATGCCGATACGTAGGACTCTCCATAGCAATCCGATATCCCGTCCCCAACATCCGAGACAACAACATCTGCAGATAATCATTCCCCGCCCCCAAAATCACCTGCGAAGCCTGCAACCTCACTCCCCTTGCCTGATGCAGATACTGACAGATCGTCTCTCTCAAAGATATCTCCCCCTTCGCATCCCCCAGATGAAACAACTCCCTCTGATCATCCTGCAGCACCTCTCGATAGAGCTTCCTCCACACCGAATAAGGAAAATGCTCCAGATCAATCCCACTAGGAGTAAAATCATACAGCCACTTCTTTTCCTCCCCCTTCCACTCCCTCACTTCTCCTCCGCTCTCCCTCTGCCCCAGATCATACAACTCCTCCACCTGGCACACAAAATACCCCTTACAAGGCACTGCCTCTATATACCCCTCTGACAAAAGCTGCTCATATGCCAACTGCGCCGTACTCCTGCTCACCCCCAACTGCTGCGCCAGCAGCCTCGTAGAAGGCAGCCTCTCCCCACACCGAATATTCCCCCTCTGAATCTCCCCCTTCACATACTCATAGATCTGCTCATACAGGTTCCGTTCCCTCTTCCCCTCCAGCCGAAGCATCATCTCATACATCCTCTCTCCTCCTTCCCATTCCTTGCATCACTAATATCTAAAATCCCATTAAATAAAGCCCTACCATTCTCCCCTCACTCTTTATACAATAGTTTGCAGCTCCGCCCCTCACTACCCAGCCAGCGAACGGAGCAGGGGCTGCCAGCAAGCGGAGCCTCCTGACTCAAACAAATAGTGCTGTGTAGATTGGAGCGGACAGTCCGGTCATTTTGTACGCAGCAGACGGACACCCGTGTCCGAATGAGGCGCACAAAATGGCCGGACTGTCCGATACATTCTATGCAGACATTTGTTGAGTCAGGAGGCTCCGCTTGCTGGCAGCCCCTGTTCCGTTCGCTGGCGTCCTCCTGCTCCGTTCGCTGGCGTCCCCTTCTTCATCCCTTCGGCAGCCGAAACGAACTCTTCAGCGACACAATCCGATTAAACACCAGTACATCCTCCCTAGAATCCTTCGCATCCACGCAGAAAAATCCATTTCTCACAAACTGAAAGCTCTCATACGCCTTCGCCCCCTTAAGCGCCGGCTCCAGTTTCGCTCTCACCACCTTCAGAGAATCCGGATTGAGATTCATGCTCCCATCTTCATTATAGACACCCTTCTCCTCATCAATCAGATTTTCATACAGCCGCACCTCTGCCTCCACTGCATAAGGCGCCGGCACCCAGTGAATCGTCCCTTTCACCTTCCGCCCGGTAAAACCGCTTCCCGCCTTCGTCTGCGGATCGTACGTACAGTGTACCTCGGTCACATTCCCTGCTTCATCTTTGACAAAACTTTCACATTTTACAAAATAAGCATGCATCAGCCGCACTTCATTGCCTGGAAACAGCCGGAAATACTTCTTCGGCGGCTCCTCCATAAAATCCTCTCGCTCGATATACAATTCCCGACAAAATGGAATCTGCCTGCTTCCGAGTGCCTCATTTTCCAGATTATTGGCAGCATCCAGATACTCCACTTCTCCCTCCGGATAATTGTCGATCACCAGCTTAATCGGATCTAACACCGCCATCATCCGGGAACGCTTCATCTTCAGATCTTCCCGGATACAATACTCTAACATGGCATAATCCACAGAACTCTGTCCTTTGGCCACCCCGCACAACTCCACAAACATCTGCAGAGATTCCGGCGTAAATCCACGGCGGCGAAGAGCTGCGATGGACACCAGACGCGGATCGTCCCAGCCATCCACAATCCCCTGCTCCACCAACTGCTTAATATACCGTTTGCCCGTCACCACATTGGTCAGATACAGTTTCGCAAACTCAATCTGGCGCGGAGGATGAGGATACTCAAGCTCCTGCACCACCCACTCATAGAGCGGACGATGATCCTCAAATTCCAGCGTACAGATCGAATGTGTAATCCCCTCAATCGCATCCTCAATCGGATGCGCAAAATCATACATCGGATAGATACACCAAGTATCCCCGGTATTGTGGTGACTCATATGAGCCACCCGATAGATCACCGGGTCCCGCATATTCATATTGGGAGAAGCCATATCAATCTTAGCCCGCAGCACTTTCTCCCCATCCTGATACATCCCGTTTTTCATATTTTCAAACAGTGTAAGATTCTCTTCCACGCTGCGGTCCCTGTACGGACTGTTTTTCCCCGGCTCCTTTAGCGTACCCCGATATTCCCGGATCTCTTCCGCAGTCAGATCACACACATACGCCTTGCCCTTTTTAATCAGCTTCACCGCCGCCTCGTACATCTGTTCAAAATAATCCGACGCAAAAAACAGCCGGTCTTCCCAGTCTGCCCCCAGCCACTGAATATCCTGCTTGATGGCCTCCACAAACTCCACCCGCTCCTTGGTGGGATTGGTGTCATCAAAACGCATATTAAATTTCCCATGGTATTTTTTAGCCAGTCCATAATTCAGCAGGATCGACTTCGCATGTCCGATATGCAGATATCCATTCGGCTCCGGCGGAAAGCGTGTATGCACCGTATCATAGACCCCTTCTGCAAGATCCTTGTCAATCTCTATCTCAATAAAATTTTTCGAAACAACTTCTTTTTCCATAACAGGCTCCTCCTCCGTTTTTCATTGAAAATTATCATAGCACAAAATCATTCCCATTTGCAAGGTAATCACATATATTATATTTGTCTCCTGTCATCCTTTATAAAATATTTTTTTCAATATGCTTCCAAATAACCAATCTTTTTTCATCCACAATACCAACACTATAATAATTAATATTCCGTAACGCACATAACTATAATTATACAATCCAGGTATAAACAAAGAAAATCCAATAATAATCACACCAATAATTCCTATTTTTTTCATATCATATATATCAGATCCTGTCACTTTTTTAAGTGAGATGGCTCCCCATAGTACTGGCAATATATAGGCGCACAACGTGGTATAACCTGCCGCCAGGTATCCAAAGATGGGAATGAATAACATATTTAAGATAAAATTCAGAATCGCTGCTGCCAGTCCTGCTGCCGTGACAGTCTGTGACTGCTTCTCATACAACAGATTATTGGAAAACACCGTGTACAAAGACATGATAAATGTACCACCTACTACAACTGGTATTACATACATACCTTCCCCATAGCTGGACGGAGCAAGGCATTTAATAATTTCGGGCGACAACAGCATAATCATAATACAAACAGCCGCAAAACCTGTCATAATCGGAACCACGATCCCAGACAAATCTTCTCTTTTATTTTCATCACATTTTTGATATATAGTAGGCAATAAAGTCGCATTGATAGAACTCCATATAATATTAACGACTGCAGCCATAGTATGTCCTATTCCATAAATCCCTGCTTTATCATCTCCACAATAATAAGATATCATTAAGCGGTCACTTCCGTTTAAAATATAGTTCGATAAAAAAAATGGCAATAAAGGCAAGTTATATTTAATTGCATAGCTCCAATATTTTATCTTGGGTCTCCCTTTCATATGAAGGACAATATATGCATAACATCCCAAACTTAAAATAACTGTAACAAGTTGTGCTCCAATTATTCTTGCTTCTACTTTGGCATCAGGAAATCTGGAAATCCCTATCAATCCAAATACAGGAGAGCCAATCATTACAAAGATCATAAA